>CAZMMG010000143.1:0-6145 GCA_964567355.1 uncultured Neptunicoccus sp. | reverse complement strand
GTGTTACCTAGCACCATTTTGGGGATATAGAATGGCCAGAAATACTTGATGCATATGCCGTCAGAAGTCCAAATATTTGATGTGGAAATCTCAACAACGGGCATCTTTCCATGATCAAATGTCAAAAGACAATCACCAACGTTTACTTGCGATATGTCAAGCGTTCCGCGTTCGGATTCAACCGTTGAACCAAAGATTATGCCGCCGGCATGGCAATCAAGGCAGGTTGCCCCCGATCGTAGGTTTTCACATACATTATCTTGCCAAGGGGCCGCGCCTTCGTGTGCAAAATAAGACATTTCAGTCTCTTTCTTATGTGCTTTAACGACAAGATGTTAGCGGTTAAAACATGCAAACAAGCCAGTCAGTTTAAGCCGTTCTGCTCGATTTTTTCTAAGGCTAAAACTGCGTCAAATTTGTGGTAAAAATAAGGCACATGCCGTAAAAATACGTGAAATCAAAAATATAAAGACTTAGGGCCCGGATTGGGCCGTCCTAATTTAGCCATAAAATTAAGCTTCTAATAGTCTAGAACAGGCAATCTGGGTGTTTACGATGGCAATGGCTATTTTCAAATCGGTTTTCAAGGCCAGCCTGATGTCGGTTATGATGTTCATCAGCATTATCAGGCTGGGAATGATTGTCTATCCTGAGGCGCCGACAGATATAAATTATGCTGATGCGCAACCAGTAGATGAGCTGCTGGAAGAACCCGCCGTTCAAAGTGTGACTGTATCACCGCAAACCAAACGGCGCATTGTTCTGGGGCAAAATACAATTGAAAACCTGGGTGCGGCAAAATAATTTTAGAGTCATCAAGTTGATTCACATCAAAATTATTTTACAACATATCATCATATAGAGGCTTGTAAGGTACAAACCCCTCTATATAGTGGTGCTTATATTGGGACGGGTTGTCCCGTTCTGGTGTCCTTGAAATGACAAAACAGAACAGGGATCGTTTTTGCACTATGAATACTGAATTTTCAGAGCATTTCGTGCGTAGCCCGGGCCGGTTGCGCGATTATCCATCCCTGGTTTTGAATGCGGATTTTCGACCATTATCCTATTTTCCGCTGTCTTTATGGAGCTGGCAAGACGCCATAAAAGCGGCGTATTGCGACCGTGTGACGATCATTGCGGAATATGACCGGGTGGTGCATTCGCCTTCGGTTGAAATCCATATCCCGTCGGTGATTGTGCTGAAGGATTATGTGAAACCGGTGAAATCCACCGCATTTACCCGATTTAATCTGTTTTTACGTGATGAGTTTACCTGTCAATATTGTGGCTCTAAGGGGGATATGACCTTTGATCATGTGGTGCCGCGTGCGCGGGGTGGCAAAACCACATGGGCCAATGTGGTGGCATCGTGCAGCCCGTGCAATCTGCGCAAAGGCGCGAAATCCGTAAAAGAAGCGCGAATGCATCTGCGTGCTCCCCCGCAAGAGCCAAGCCCGTCTGAATTGTTGAATGCAGGACGCAAGTTTCCACCTAATTTCATGCATGAAAGCTGGATGGATTATCTCTATTGGGATGCAGAACTGGACGCATAAGGCTAATTTCCGCCGATAGCAATTTAACCACTGGAATTCTGTTTTTGGTGGCATATATAGTTAGGCAGGACAGGTTTTTTTCGACCTCGCATCTCCTGGGACTGGCCTTGGTGACGCGGGTGCTGCACGCCTCTCTCCCCCTGAGGTGCAGCACCGTCCTTTCCCCAGAACTCCGCGATAAATCAGGTTCTAAAGGCTTTCAGCCAGATAATTGCCAGAACAAATGATGCGATTGCATTCCATGCCGCCATGCTAATGCCAAACAGTGACCAGGCGATTTCATCGCAATGCACCACGGGTGCGTTCATGATTTGGGTAAGCAACTGGTCGGTTGTCAGCCCCGCAATAGACTGGGATGTGCATGTGGTTGGGCCTTTCCACCACATTTGTTCAACCCCAGCATGATAAACCCCCAAGCCCGATGTGGCCAAGGCTGCCAACAGCCCCGCTATTGCCAATTCACGGCGACCTGTGGCAAATCCGATAAAACCGATTATGATCGCGGCGGCATGGGGCCAGCGTTGCCAGAGGCATAGTTTGCAAGGCGCCATGTGGCCGATGTATTGAAAGGCAAAAGCCCCGCCCAAAAGCGCGATAGAGCCAAGAGCGGCAAGCAGCATCAGATTTTTGCGTGTCATAGGTATTTTACCAGATAGAAGGCCCCGACAAGCAGGACGATGAAGATGGTGAACATCAGCCCAAGGCGTTTTTCGATGAAATCCCTGATCGGAGTGCCGAATTTCCACAGTAATGCGGCAACAATGAAGAAACGCAAAGCGCGCGCCACCAGCGACCACAGCATGAATTGGGCAAAGGGCAGTCCTGTGACCCCCGAAGTAATGGTGATGACCTTATAGGGAAACGGGGTGACGCCGGCGATCAGAACCGCCCACGAGCCGTATGTGTTGAAGCGGGTTTGAAACGCGGCGAATTGGTCCATTTTGCCGTAGAATTCCAGCAGAGGTTTGCCGACGCTATCGAACAGCTCGGCCCCGATATAATAGCCCAGACCGCCGCCCAGAACGCTGGCAACGGTGCAAATCCCCGCAATCAGCCAGGCGCGTTTCGGTGTGGCCAGAACCAGCGGGATTAACAGCACATCCGGCGGGATGGCAAAGAACGAGCTTTCGATGAAAGCAACAAAAGCAAGGGCTACCAGCGCATAGCGGGTTTCTGCCAGTGAAAAAGTCCAGTCGTAGAGTTTGCGTAGCATAAGCAGGCCTTTTAGGTTGCCCCCATGCACCATGATGGGCCTGTGAGGTCAAGTAAAACCATGCATTTTGCCTGATCTACACCCTAGTCTCTCTTGAAAGATTTGAATTGTTCTTCTGTCCAGCGCAGCCCGTCGGGGGTCACTTGACCGGGGGCCCATTCGACCAGATTCAGCAGTTGTAAGTCCGGTCTTACGATGTGGTTCGGGTTTTTATCGTACCAATCCTTGCAATACATAGCGATGTGACAGGTTCGCTGTTGTACCGATTTGCCTAGATCATCCGTGACATTGATGTCGGACGCCATCGTGCCGCCGTCACATTCGTAATGATGATAGCCCAAATTCCAGCTCGGCTCGCTTGACATAAGGCGCACCACGATGCCCCGATCTGGCGTTAGTTCCCAACTGCCGCTGTGAATTTTTTGCAACCCATTTCTTGCCCCAATCCTGATAACCTGCGCATCCCCGCCTTTGGTGAGATATAAGTTATCCGTGCCAAAATCAGTCCACATCGTGGTTCCTGCCTGCACCAGAAAATCCGTTGAAACCGGCTTGACCCGCTGTGTCGGATCATCCAGATAAATCCCCCTAAATCCGGATGGAATTACCGAAAAATAGGCTGGGTATTGGGCAATTTCTTTTGCCGGACATAAAACATCGCCTTCAAGCGGGTCGCCCGAATAATAAGTTTTTCCCGTTGCCGATGATTGTTGCGTCATCTCGGGTTCAGTCGTTGTTGGTGTTTCGTCCTGTTTTTTGAAAGGAGCCTGTTTCGCTATCATCTCTGCAAACTGGGTCGAAATAGATTTACCTTCAGGCTTTGGTATGGCTTCAAGCTGTTCAATGGCTTTGCGCGAGCCGTCCAGTGTAAACGGGTAGCGCATGAAATTATTGTTTTTGGCAGTTTTTCGGGTCTGAAACAGAAATTCTATTTTACTGCCGGCTTTGAACGCGTGCAGTATCTTTCTTTCATCCCGTTGCTTTATCGGCACTTTGATTACGCTGTAATCTGATCCGTCTGCTGACTCCCAACTAAAATGATTCGTAATGCAGCCCTTGCCATAACACCCAGCCATATCCAATGCGGTTTTTGTGCCCCGCGATGACAGAATATTGGCCTCCATAAAGTGGATAATAGGGTCATCCGACATACGCTTGAGGCCGTAGAAATAACCGTGCCTGTCCTGATCCCAACCCAAAAATACACGCGCCACCTTGCGGTCATCATACCATTGATCCATCCCCGCTTGGTTATAGAGAGTGGACACCTCCCAATCGAAGTTGTCTGGTATTTTTGTTTTATTGAAAGTCGCAAGCCGCTTTTTCAATTTGTCCAGCTTGTCCTGGTCCGCCCCAAGCTCTATTGCCATTCGATAGGCGTTTTTCGCCTTTTTGATATCAAAGGGGTAATGTTCACCGTCCAGAACATAGTTGGCATAGGTGACCGCGGCCAGACCATACCCAGCAGAAGCGGCACGGCTGAAGTATTCCAAAGCCCGTTGCGGGTCTACTTCAACACCTTTGCCTTCCAGTAGATCGATGGCAAAATTGTTTTGGGCGATGGGATACCCCGCGTCGGCTGCCTGGCGTTCCAGATCCGTAAGTTCACTACGGCTCATGTCATTGTATCCGCATCTGTCGGTTTCATAGACCCATACAAAGTTACTTTTGGCGACCGGATCGTTGTCATTATAAGTCTCCATAAGAAGAACGTTCATCGCCATCGCATCACCATCGCAAGCATCGTCGGACAACTTGTTGAAATGATCACGCGCCGGTTGCCATTTGTCGCTTAGTTTTTCGGCCCATGCGCCATGGCCTGCAATAAGCAGGTATCCGGCGAAAATGACTGTGTAAAAACGGATTAGTTTAAGGGGATACATAGGCAAGCCTTTCTGGTTACAGGGCAGTAATACCGTCCGATTTAGGAGGTTGCACAGCATAAGTGTTTACACATTTGCATCATGTTTGAAGTTTTGGGTCAATAAAAACAGTTATGACGTTTTTCACGCGGTATTTTCTTGGTGTCACGGTCAGAAGTTTTACCCCCCCTCACTTTGGTGATTGACGTGCCCAACGCGGCCAGCTAAACGGTCGAACGTACCTGCCCGAGTGGCGGAATGGTAGACGCGGTAGATTCAAAATCTACTGTCGAGAGACGTGCCGGTTCGAGTCCGGCCTCGGGTACCACATTACTGTTTTTCCAAGTCTGATGACATTCGGAGAAACCCTTTTATAAGGCATATCGCTTGGTGCCTGCGAATGGTTTTGAATGTCAACTGTCTCTAGTCAATCCGATTTGAATTAAGTAATAGAGGGCAAGATTGAATTCGGAGAAACCCAACATGTCTGCAGACGCTCAAAGCCGCAAAGACACCGCATCGCGCTGGTTTGAACAGTTGCGCAACACTATCTGTGACGCTTTTGAGCAGTTGGAGGATGAACAGGTCACGGGGCCGCATGCGGATAAGCCTGCCGGTCGATTTGAGTTGCGCAAAACCACGCGCGGCGATGGTGGTGGCGGCCTGATGTCGGTGATGCGCGGCGGGCGGTTGTTTGAAAAGGTCGGGGTCAATATCTCGACCGTTCACGGCACCCTTAGCCCGATGATGATCAAGGCAATGGCCGCGCGCAAAGACATACCCGGATTGGCGAAAAATCCAGTTTTTTGGGCCTCTGGCGTGTCACTTGTAGCCCATATGAACAGCCCTAAAACCCCTGCGGTGCATATGAATACGCGGATGTTCTGGACGCCCAAAGCCAGTTGGTTCGGCGGCGGAGCCGATCTGACGCCGATGCTGGAAGTACCTGAAGATACTGCGTTTTTCCATGACGTGCTGCGCCAGACCTGCGACAAACATGACCCTGCCTACTACCCCAAATTCAAAGATTGGGCCGATGAATATTTCATGATCAAACACTGGAATGAACCGCGCGGGGTGGGCGGTATTTTTTTTGATGACCATGACACGGGCAATTGGGACGCAGATTTTGCTTTTACGCAAGATGTGGGGCGTGCATTTCTGGATGCCTATCTGCCGATTACCCGAAAACGCCGGGATGAGCCGTGGACGGACGCCGAGCGCGAGGTGCAACTGATCAAACGCGGCCGCTATGCCGAGTTCAATCTGGTCTATGATCGTGGTACCCATTTTGGTCTGCAGTCGGGCCATGATCCGTCGGCTGTTTTGATGAGCATGCCGCCCGTGGCGAAATGGCCTTGAACTGCGTGAAACAAGTCTGGAACCATAGCCAAACGCCGTCATGTGCAAATGACGGATGGTGGGTTTGTCGCGTTAGTATGGTGTATTAACCCAACTAAACTACTAAACTAGGGTCCAGACTCAATTAGATTCAATTAGATCCACCAGATTGC
>CAZMMG010000142.1:0-6167 GCA_964567355.1 uncultured Neptunicoccus sp. | reverse complement strand
GTGGGCCGGTAGCTCAGTTGGTAGAGCAACTGACTTTTAATCAGTAGGTCTCGGGTTCGGATCCCGACCGGCTCACCAATAATATCAATATGTTACACATTTTAGTTCGAATTTCCTCGGACCATTTTTTGTTTTGAGGGACATATGGGGGCAATCGTCCGCAGCATTCGTTTCTCACTTAATAGCACGCTCCTTATTCATAACCAGCTAGTCTGGCATTCTAAATAGTCCGACATTAGCCCGGCGCCAAGCACCACAGCCTCTCAATCGTAGTTTTGGAGATCAGATGGCAAACAGACATGGGCATGCCTTCGGGCTTCAAGAATATTCCGTTGGGTCATGCGCTTCTCAATGAATTTTTGAAGCTTCGGACCCTTTTGTTTCAACGCGATCAATAGAAGATGTTTTTTAAGTAGGTCTCACTGCCCCTGCAATAACCCGGTTTCTAGTCTCGTCTGGGTTGGTTGCTAAAGATGGCCGATTGACAGAAAAACAATTTCTTGAAGCAGCGAACCACAACAGCCATCTCTTTCCTTTGGTAAAGGAGCGGCACATTCCGCGACAGGTTCACACCAGCCGATGTTAACTTCGGGCGGGACAAATCCATCATCAGAGAAAGGAAAAATCAAGAAACTAACAATCCAAAAACGCCGCTTGCAAGATCAAAAACAAGCTGCATAATCAAACACACTAAAGAACCAGAGCTTCTGCGAATTCAAACGCTCATGTGTCCAACTGTATTTGACGATGGACATTGGGCATCGCTGCCTCACAGCTTATACCGTAGGTTAAGTTGCACTGGCGAATTGAATCTGCGCAATTAATTTAATGGGTCAATCTATGTTGAAAACTGTTGTAATATTTTCATTGCTCTTGACTGGCTCTATAGCCCAATCTGAACCGTCCGCTTTATACTCCATTGAAAAATATCAACCCGAAGATAAATTAGATATTACTGCCCCGCGATGGAGAAATGAAGGCGATGATCTCTTTGCTGAAGTGAATGGTAGAAAATACCTGATAACCCAAGAAGACTGGGAACCATTTACGCATAAAAGCATCGAAGCAGTAAGAGACCTCGATGGTGACGGTTTATCTGAAGCAATCATTTCGCTCAGCCAAGGGGGTAACTGCTGCGGCCCCCGTTTTGCTATAGTTAGCAACAGAGGAGATGGCTTCTTTTCCGTATCAGAACATGAGGAATTATCTGGATGGCCTGTTATTGAAATCATTGAACAAGATAACCAACCATTGATTTTGGTGCACAATTACGAAGAAGGTATTGATAATACCTCGATTAAGGAAACCCGATCCATCTTTCGTTTTGAAAATGGGAAGCTGGTTCTGATTAGCAAGATAAGCAATGCTGCCTTGTTGTATGCCAAACAGGAAATTGACTCTTCTGATCTTCAAACAGATACGAATAACAATGGAAACCAAATCATTCAGGCAATGATTGATAAGGACGATGTTCTTGACACCTTAGAATGTGAGTATTGGGATAGGTGGGGTAGTCTTAACTGTCACATAAACTCATCCCTACATGGAAAAGGCATTGATGCCCCAAGCTGTGATCGTGTCGGAGTGCTTTCAACTAAAACCAATGGGATGAGTGATCTCGTCTGTAACAGGCGCGGTGTTTTTGTATTCGATGGAAAAGGCTACAACCGATTAGAAAATTAAGAGGCGGTGAACGCCCTAGATTTATAGATGCTTTCCGCCCTAATTTTAAGGCAAGGAGGCCAATATTAAGCAATATGCGCCCTATATTTTCCCGGCGCAAGACCTGTAGCTTTTGTAAAACTTCGTGACATGTGGCTTTGGCTGCTGAAACCACAAGCATCGGCAACTTGGGCAAACGGTTGTTTTAACGCAATCATTTCCTTTGCTCGGGCAATACGTTGATGCGCGATCCATGTATGAGGCGACACACCGCTGGATGCGCGAAAACTACGCTGAAAGTGAAAGTCGCTTAAGTCAACCAGTGCCGCAAGTTCGCGCAGTGTGATCTGTCGATCCAGATTAGCGTCAATGAATTCTTGTACAATTCGCCGCTTGTATAGGGCGAGACCACCGATCAGCTTGGGTGCATTCTGATTTAGGCACTCTTTGGTTGTGAATACTGCGTGAATAACCTCGGAAACTGCCTCTTGTGCCGCAATCGTGTTCGTCGACAGAGTGGCCGCATAAAGTTGGCGAAAGGCGTGGCTGAGGTTTGCCGTCTTAAAATATGTCAGGTCGTTTAAGGCCATCAGACGTGCATCTTTGTCAAAGGTTTCAGCATAGGCCCGGCCTAGCTCATCGTTGTTGACATAGAGGTGAAGAAATTCGAACGGCGTGGTGATGTCCCACTCCGACGTTTGCCCTTCCGGCAAAATGCATGCCGCACCGGGCCAGCCGCGTACAGACCCGCCGTCAATCCGCCGCGTGCCGGTTCCGTCATAAGTGTAATAGCTGAATGTGTGCCCTTTGGGGGCACTATAGACCATATGATCGGTTTGATTGCGCCAGATTGCCGTAGATATCCCAATGCCCACATCAAGCGCACCTGTACGTCGTGCACGGGCCGAAGAAGTCAGAAAGCTGGAAATAGGTTGGGTCAACATCATGGCCAAAACCTACCCTCCATTTTGCGGTGCGCCAATGGCTTTTAACACGATGGGCGGCGAATACCGCAAGAATGTGAAAAACTGGCAAACCGTCACCGCCTATACGAGATCAACATAACGTCGGAAATATTATGAACATCTTTCTCTTTGCCGCCACGGTTTTGATCTGGGGCACCACATGGATCGCCATATCGCTGCAAGTAGGCCCGGTACCCGTTGTGGCATCGGTATTCTACCGCTTTGTTGTGGCCAGTGTTGTGTTCCTTGTGGGTCTTGCTTTTTTACGACGATTGCGGTTTCCCAAACGCGCCGAACAAGGTTGGGTTTTGGCGCAAGCACTATGTTTGTTTTCCTTCAATTTCATAATGTTCTACCGCGCGACCGAGTATGTGCCATCCGGGATGGTGTCGGTGGTATTTTCGCTGGCAACTGTGTTCAACGCAATCAACGCGCGGATTTTCTTCAAAGATCCCGTTCACCCCAAAACCGTTTTTGCCGGCGTTTTGGGTGTCGGAGGTCTGTCCTTGTTGTTCATCCAAGAGCTGGCAGTTGGTTCCAACACCGACACTCTTTTGGGCCTTGGATATGCCAGCGCAGGAACGATGCTGTTTTCGCTGGGGAATATGGTGTCACGCCGGAACTCAGCAGCGGGGTTTTCGCTGGTCCAGACCAATGCTTGGGGCATGCTATACGGTGCTTTGGTTCTTCTGGCTGTCGCCTTAATCACCAAAACATCATTTGTCAGCCCACCGAACGCGACCTATTGGGCCGCCCTTCTGTATCTGGCCATAATCGGCTCGGTGGTTGGTTTTACGACCTATCTAATGTTGGTGGCGCGTTTGGGTTCTGCAAAGGCCGCGTATGCAACGGTGCTCTTTCCAATTGTCGCACTAGCACTTTCATCGGCCTTTGAGGCGTACAGTTGGAGCTGGTTGAACGGGCTGGGGTTGGTACTGGCATTGGTCGGAAATGCCGTTATGTTCGCGCCGACCCGAAAACGTGACTAAAGTGTTGCCGCGCAACCGTGCCCGCCACAAATAGATCCAGTGCGGTAATGTTCACATAGCAGCATAATTGATCACATAGTCAGGTTTTGCCACGGTCGTGGTGTTCTATGCTGCATGCAACTAGGGGTGCTTATGGCAAGCCATCGGCACCCCTAGAAGAAAAATAACCATGCAAAACAGTTGGTGAATAGACACCCTCGGGTAGCTATTGCTTCTTTAAATTACAGTGGATTTTGTTTCTAAGGTTGCACCTAAAATTGGATCCGATTATCGCCGATGGTTGCCACCAAGGGTTTTAGATGTGTCTCGTATTGTTTCCATTTCTGTTTAGACGATGCATAAAGCGGCTGGCGCACCTGCTGCACACTGGCTGTACGAACACGGCGGTTGCCTTTGTAAAACTCCAGACAGGCGTCATCCCACTCCAAGCTGCAATGGTCAATGATGCGCCGGGCTTCCGTGTCTATGTCATCGATCAGGTTTTCGTAATGTACGGTATGGAAACTGCCCTTGGGAAGTAGCTGATTCCAGTGATCCATGATCCGGATATAGTTGTTGAAATAGCGCCCCAATTCCACTTGGTCATAACTGTGAAACTGGCTGCGTTCGAATATTTTGGTAAAACACGACAGGCAGGTATCAAAGGGATTGCGCGCGATATGAATGATTTTGGCATTTGGCAACAGCGCGTGGATCACCCCGATCATTTGAAAGTTTGCCGGCATTTTATCTACGATATGTGGAGTGCCTGGCGCATGGGTATCTACGTCTTTAACGTAGGTTTCTATTTTGCGGGTAAATTCTTCTGCTGGCATGGTGGCGATGATATGTGCCAAATCCGATTTACCGTCATCTTTGCGGGTGCTAAAAAGCGCGTGCAGATAGTTTAATTCGCCAGCCCCGGTGATGCGTTGATGGCTGTCCAAAATAGACTCTGTCAACGTGGTGCCCGACCTGGGCATTCCGACAACAAATATGGGTTGGCTCGACGATATTGCACTTTTGCGCAAACGTTTGATGGTTTTTTCATCAAAGGTCGAAATGATATTATCGGTTATTTTGTCGGTCTCGTTGGCATCGTAATCAAGGCTAGAGCGTTTAATTTTTGCGCCTTTGGAAAAATGCTCGAAAGCATCGTCAAAACGCTTAAGGTCGTCGTAGCTTTTGCCCATGGCATAATGATAAGCGGCGGCTTTCATTGCCGGCATGCTGTCTGCCGATGGTAAAGCTGCTTCCAGAGCTTGAAACGCAGGATTGTCCGGTGTCATTTTTTCCAATCGCGCCAACGAGACATGGGCGCTGAGCGTATCCTTTGTTGTTTTCGCTGCCGCTTCAAAATACTCTCTGGCCGCTTCAAAATCGCCTGTTTCCACTTTCAAATGCCCTAAAGCAATTTGGCTTGAACTCATTTTCGGATTTAGTTTCAATGCCTTATTGTAATATTCTAAGCCGGCATCGATATCGCCCAAATTGGCCTTGGCCATTCCAATCTGATGATGGGCCGCCGCATTTTCCGGGTCTAACCGCAAAGCAGCCTCGGCTTCGATCAAGGCAAGCTTGGGGTGGTTTTTTTCATATAACAATTGGGACAAAGCAATGTAATTATCGGCTTTTTGGTCATCTAGGGATAATGCATTGCGAAATGCAGTTTCGGCACTGTCCAGTTTGTTATCGACCATATGGATGCGCCCCATATTGCGCTGCATATCTGCATTTTTGGGGTTTTTCTTGAGTTGGGCTTCAGCTAGATTTCTGGCTTCATCTATCTGTTCGGTTTCAATCAGAACCGCGGTCAGATTATTTGCAATTTCCGAGTTTTCCGGATTGGCGCGCAACCCGTTGCGGTAATGTATAATTGCCTGATCCATATCCTCGTTGTCGCGTGTTATACTGCCAAGATTGTTAATTGCTGGCCCGAAATCTGGATCCAATGCGATGGCGCGATTTTGAGATGCTTCGGCCTCGATCAGATTTTTCTGGTCATAGTAGGCAAGGCCCAGATTGGAATGTGCCGCAGGACTGCCGGGGGAGGCTTTCACGGCGCGTTTGCCAATGACCACGGCCTGTTCTGCCTGACCGGCTTTGCGCAGAACCTCGACAAAATTTAGTAAAAACTGCGGATTGTCGGGTTGTAGGCGAATCGCTTCGGTCATGGCTTTGACGGCTGGATCGTATTGTTTTGTTTGAAAGGCGATCAGCCCGAGCATTTGATGGGCATGGGCGTGTTTGGGCGCCGCCTGAATTATCTGGGAAAACAATGCAACGGCAGGCTTCAACTGACCTTTTTGATAATGCGCTATCCCCTGTTGAAAAGCATCGTTTATTGAAAGTTTTTTTGGTGCTGGCATTTCGGTGCATATCCCCTTGATAACTGCAATATCGGTTTGGTTTTTTACAAGTGTGGCAATTCTGCAATTTACTTAAATTGCGCTTATCGCAACATTTTCAATGTTTAGTAATGTCGCGCCCTTGATAATTCTGTTGCACTTGGAATAAAACCCCAAAAACGTTCTTTTACTAGTTCTTTTACTGTGTGTAGATAGCATAAATA
>CAZMMG010000141.1:0-6188 GCA_964567355.1 uncultured Neptunicoccus sp. | reverse complement strand
TAGTTCATAACCGAGAACACGCCTTTTTTGATCTCGCCCGCATATTCGGTCGCGCCGATCAAAACCAGTTTTTGCTCAAAGGAAATGGCAACAACCGTTTCCGTGCGGCAGCCGTGTTTGGCAGGGTCTGCTTTGAATGTGGGGCAACAAACGATGGTGAAGTCCGAGGTAAAGCTTTCCAGCTCGGAGGTTTCGGGGCGGCGCAGCATATTGCGCGCAAACAGGCTTTGCCAAGCCAATTCAGTAATAATCCGTGTTTTCAGTTGGTGTTCAGGGTCGGCGCCTGCGTAAAGGTCTTGCACATAATATTCGCCGCCTTGCATGTGGGCGAACATATCCTTTTTCAACTGTTCAAAAGCGTCCATGGCTAGGGGAGGATTGTTTTCCCACCAGATGCTGTCTTTAACGGTTGGTTCATCAACCACGAATTTATCTTTGGGCGAACGGCCGGTAAACTCGCCAGTTGAAACCATGATGGTTCCGCCTATGCCAAGTTCGCCTTCATCGTTTTTCAAAGCCGCTTCAATTAAAGCTGGCTCTAGTAGATTATAGTGGACAGTTTTTAGTCCAGAAATGCCTGTATCTTCCAACCGATGGGTTGGGTTTACGCGACCATTTTCCATATTATAGGTGCTCCTTTAGGCAAAATTGTAACGGTTTTGCCAATTGTGGTCAGGTTTGATTAACATCAAACCTGTAGAATTTTGATACTTCCTAATCGGATAGTGCGGGCTATATAGCATGTCGCCCAGTGAATGAAACGCCCGTTTTGGGTCAATTTCGCGCAGTTAACGTTAACGTTTACGGCGAATCGAGGCAAATAGTGATGAAAAAAAGCCACTGTTAGGGTGTAATTGGCAAATATAAGTTGATTCTATGATGTAGGTAGCGGAGTATGGTCACAATAATAATAAAAAAACAGGCAAAATCAGAGGGCAGCATGGCTAGAATAGCTTTGGTCGATGACGACCGCAATATCCTTACATCGGTTTCTATGACATTAGAGGCGGAAGGGTACGATGTATCCACATATAATGACGGGTTGCAAGCGCTGAACGCTTTCAACGAAAGTATGCCAGATATGGCAGTGCTAGATATCAAGATGCCGCGTATGGATGGCATGGATTTATTGGGTCGTTTGCGGCAAAAAACTGATATGCCGGTGATATTCCTTACCTCGAAAGACGATGAAATCGACGAGGTTCTGGGTCTGCGGATGGGGGCTGACGATTATGTGCGCAAGCCGTTTTCCCAGCGTTTGCTGGTGGAACGCATCCGCGCTATTTTGCGCCGTCAGGAAGTGCGCTTGTCCGATGCGGGATCGGCTATCTCGGAAGAGGCCAACGATAGCCTGATTGAGCGCGGTGATCTAACCATGGATCCGATGCGCCATGCGGTGACCTGGAAAGGCGATAGCGTTTCATTGACGGTCACAGAATTCCTGTTGCTCCAAGCCCTTGCAACACGTCCCGGCTTTGTAAAAAGCCGCGATCAGTTGATGGATGTGGCTTACGACGATCAGGTCTATGTGGATGATCGCACGATTGATAGCCATATCAAAAGGCTGCGTAAAAAAATGCGCATGGTAGACGATGATTTTAGTGCCATCGAGACATTGTATGGCATCGGTTATCGCTACAACGAACAGTAAGACCATGGCAAATGCAGATATAGGGATGACGTCGGATATGTTTAAATCAAATGTATCTGAAACCACGCATATTGAACCCGATAATAAAACCGACAACAAACGGTATTTCTGGACATCGGCCTTGGCGCGACGGATCATTTCTTTTAATCTGATCGCTCTTTGTGTGTTGTTGTTAGGGATGCTGTATCTCAGCCAGTTTCGCAACAGTGCCGCGACAGAGCGTCTGGCGTCATTGCAGTCTGAGGCTGGGATTTATGCACAATTGTTGCAGGAACGATTGGCCGGTTCGAAAGGTGCCACGCCAAATACAGCTTCGCTGATGGCAATATCTGCAAATTTACCGCCGTCAGGCATTTCAGAGCTGCGTGTGTTCGGTGCAAAAAACCAACCGCTTGTGAAACTACAAGCCAGCCATGTCCCGGGCATTTCAACGCGAAACCCGGATAATACGTCACGCATCGGTATGTTTCTGGACAGGATAACATTGAAAATCGCGGGCCTTTTCAAGGCTAAAACAAATCTGAACCAGGCTGTAGACGGAGACGATATAGCACAACGACTTGCGACCAGCATTAGCTCCGGTGGGGCACATAACATGCAAAACACCGTTCAAACCGGTGAAATGATCATTGCGGCAGGGCAGCCTGTTATGTTGGACGGGGTGGTTTTGGGGGCCGTGATTATGTCTACGCCCGAAGGTTTAATGGAAGTGCTCCGCAAACAGGAACGGAACGCGATTTTGCGCCTGTTTGGTTTGGCCGCGGGCCTGTCCATTATCCTATCGCTGGTTTTGGCCAATACTATCGCAAATCCGATCTATGATCTGGCGGCGGCGATGGATGCGGGAACGACCTCGAAATTACGAAAAGACAACCCGGAACGGGTGATGATCCCGGACATGACCGGGCGTGACGATGAAATAGGCCACCTGTCTAGTGCGATGCGCAATATGACGTCAGCCCTTTACCACCGGATTGAGGCCAATGAACAGTTTGCAGCGGATGTGGCGCACGAAATCAAGAACCCGCTGGCCTCGTTGCGTTCTGCCATTGAAACCTTGCGCATTGCACCCGAGGGGGAAAAACGCAACAGCCTGCTGGATGTGGTGGAACATGATGTGCGCCGTTTGGATCGGCTGGTTTCCGACATATCCAATGCCTCGCGGCTGGATTCGGAACTGGTCAAGGACGAAGAAGAGCATTTCGACCTGACCCAGATGCTGGAACGCATTATCGAATTTCACAGCCTAGAAGCTAAAGAGATTGGCATTGAGATGATATTGGACAAGCCGGATGAAAAAATATTCATCGACGGTTTGGAGGAACGTCTGGCACAGGTGTTTGTAAACCTTATCACCAATGCGGTGTCGTTTTGTGAAAAAGGAGATGCCGTCAGGCTTTGGACTCGGCGGGTTGAAAACCGTGTATTGATTGTGGTTGAAGATACGGGTGTGGGCATTCCCATAGACAGCTTGGCAAAAGTCTTCAAACGATTTTATTCCAACCGACCTGTGGAAAGTTTCGGTAATAATTCCGGTCTGGGCCTGTCGATTTCCAGACAAATAATCGAAGCCCATGGTGGTGTAATCTGGGCCGAAAATATCTACGTTAAAGATGCCCCCGAAGGGGCGCCGCCACTTGGGGCGCGTTTTGTTGTTGGTTTGCCGGGGTGATAGCCGAACTCAAGCCGGGTGCAGTGCACGGGTCTTGTGTGGATTTTGACGGCAAAGCAATTTTGGCTATTGGCCCGTCAGGCTCTGGAAAATCATCATTGGCTTTGTCTCTTATCGCTTTGGGCGCAACATTAGTGTCGGATGATCAGGTGATTTTAACGGCGGACGATAAGGGCATAACCGTATCGCCGCCGCAGGTAATTGCAGGCAAGATTGAAGCCCGTCATATTGGCATTGTGAACTGCCCCTTTGTGGATACATCACGCTTATACCTTGTGGTGGATCTATCAACCCATCCAAAGCAGCGTATGCCTGATCTGAGCTCGATGACAATAGGGTCGCACATCATTGAAGTTATATCAGGTAAGGACGTCCCTAACTTGCCAATAGTGGCCAAACTGCTTACGCTGTTTGGACGCGGGCAATCATCTTAGGCTACCGATGTGAGTAAAATAACACAACATACAAACATTGTATTGGTCACCGGCCCTTCCGGTGCGGGGCGCAGCACTGCGATTAACGTGTTTGAAGATATTGGGTTCGAGGCCATAGACAATATGCCGCTGTCTTTGCTGCCGGGTTTGTTGTCGGTTCCTATGCTGGGGCAAAAACTTGCTTTGGGTGTGGATGTTCGAACCCGTGATTTCAGCATCGGGGCGGTGTTGGATATTTATGAGGACATTAAACGCACGGACGGTTTTGATTGCAGCATCCTGTTTATGGATTGTGAAGCGGATGCACTGGTGCACAGATACAGTGAAACCCGCCGCCGCCACCCGCTAAGCCCGAAAGAAGCCCCGGAATTTGGCATTCGGCAAGAGATCAAAATTTTGGAAAAATTACGCCAGCGCGCCGATGTGCTGATAGATACGACAAACCTGTCACCGCATGATCTGAAACAGGAAGTGAAAAGATGGTATGGCGATAAGGACGCAGGGCATTTGTCGATCTCACTGCATTCATTTTCCTATAAACGCGGGGCGCCGCGCGGCATTGATATGATTTTCGATTGCCGCTTTTTGAAAAACCCATATTGGGACGAAAGCTTGCGATCTTTGAACGGTCTGGATAAAAAAGTTGTTGATTATATCAAGACAGATCCGAGGTTCTCTGAATTTTTCGAACGCCTAGGCGGGTTATGCGAATTTCTTCTGCCCGCCTATAGTGATGAGGGGAAAGCACATTTTTCCCTCGGCCTTGGTTGTACGGGTGGACAACACCGTTCTGTTTGCATAGCAGAGGCCTTGGGAAAAGGCCTTGCAGACTCAGGCTGGCTTGTGTCTATACGCCACCGAGAGCTGGAAAGGCAGTGATGTGGGTTATTTAGGAGTGGCAACGGTTTGATCGGGGTTGTTATTGTAGCACATGGCGGGTTGGCGACTGAGTATCTGGCCGCGATTGAACATGTTGTGGGCAAGGTGGACGGCATCAGGGCAATATCCATTGCAGCTGAATGTAACCGTCCTGATAAACAAGCGGAAATCTGCGAGGCGGCCAATGTCGTTGACATGGGTGACGGTGTTATTGTTGTGGTCGACATGTTTGGGGGTTCGCCTGCCAATCTGTCGATGCTGGCCTGTGCGGAAAGCAAGCGAAAAATCCTTTACGGTGCTAATCTGCCTATGTTAATCAAGCTGGCAAAGTCGCGCAGTCTGACTGTGGATCAGGCGATTGAGGCTAGTATGACTGCGGGTAAAAAATACATGAACTGCTGTAATAGCTAGGTAAAAGGCAGCTCGAATGATCCAGACGTTGATGATAGTGAATGAAAAAGGTTTGCACGCGCGGGCCTCTGCGAAGTTTGTGGAAACGGTTGAACGGTTTAATGCCGAGGCGGTTGTGAAAAAAGATGACATGACAGTTGCCGGAAACTCGATTATGGGACTGATGATGTTGGCGGCATCCAAAGGCTGTCAGATCATTGTTGAAACCTCTGGCTCTGAAGCCGAGGCTTTGGCAACAGCACTTGCCAAACTTTTGGCAGATTATTTTGGCGAGGCAAAGTGACGTGACAAAAACCGGATCAGAGGTTGAAGCGGAAAAAATCACGCTTTATGACCGTTCAGAGCTAACCTATGCCAATTCGTTTCCACACCTTGGCAAACGGATTTTCATTAAGACCATAGAAACTTTAACCGCACGGTTTCAGTTGCTTTACCATATGCGCCATTGGGAAAATAAGCCCGATAAAGACCCGCATTTTTGGACTTCTGTTTTGAATGAAATGGATGTCAAAGTCATAACGTCCCCGGAACAAATGGAAAATATTCCCGCGACCGGGCCTATTGTGGTGGTCTGCAATCATCCGCATGGCTTGGTGGATGGCTTGGTTATAGCATGGCTGCTGTCAAAACGCCGTGACGATTTTCAGATCATTACCCGCGCTTTGCTGAACGGGGTGTCGGTGGCAGAACAATACCTGTTGCCGATCAGTTTCCCGCATGAGGAAGATGCTGTTCGCAAAAACTTGAAAACCCGCAAAGAGGCGGTAAACCAAGTTAAGGCCGGGCATTGTATCGGGGTGTTTCCAGCCGGTACGGTCAGCACCAGCAAAACCGCTTTTGGCCCTGTGATCGAAGCGGATTGGGGTAAATTTACCTCTAAGATGATTTTACAAACAAATGCCCGTGTTGTGCCTATTTATTTTCAAGGGTCGAATTCACGTTGGTTCCAAATTGCCAACCGCATTTCTGAAACCTGCCGCCAAAGCCTGTTGATGTATGAAATAAAACACTCATTTCACAAAAACCAAAAGCCGATTATTGGCAAGCCAATCGGGCGCGATGTGCTGGATAAATTCAAAACCGACCCCGAGGGTTTGATGGCATTTTTGCGCGAAGAAACTCTGAAGCTTAACCCTGAATA
>CAZMMG010000140.1:0-6224 GCA_964567355.1 uncultured Neptunicoccus sp. | reverse complement strand
TTGCAGAGGAGAAGATGGCATAGGATATGAGTGTTAGTCTCGTGGGCTCGGAGGTGGGTATAAGAGCCCTATGCCAGCTTTTATCTGACCGGATTTCTAAACGAAAAACCGCTGGCAAGTTTGCGGGCCGATATGGTTGGTTTGCGTATCACGCGATCGCCGAATGTATTTGAACCCGAAGACAATATCGCCAGCCTGTTTGAAATGATGGCGGGGATGATTTTGGGACGGTTCGGGGAACCGGCCAGTCTGGATCAGCAAAAACAGTTTTTCAATCGCCACATCGGCCCTTGGGCCGGGCATTTCTTTTCGGATTTGGAAGCGGCTAAAAATTCGGTTCTTTATGCACCCGTCGGCGCCATTGGCCGCGTGTTCATGGAGATCGAACAAGAAGCCTTTCGAATGGTGGCCAAATAGATTTGGCCATTTTAACCGGTCAGCGGGCCCGCTGACCAAACTATAGGAGTAGTCATATGACTGAAAAAAACGAGGCTGCCACAAGCAACCGACGTGATTTCCTTAAGCTGGCAACCGTTGCGGCACCCGCAGTGGCCGTTGCCGTGACAGGTAAATCCACCGTTGCGGCAGAGCCTGAAAACACCACAGGCAAAGGCCTGCAAGATACTGCCCATACAAGGGCCTATTATGAGGCCGCCCGTTTCTAGCGGACAGTTTCACACCAAACGATGAGAGGTTGCGAAACGCCCGGACCATCGTAACGAAAACAATATTTGGCAATCCTGCCATACCAACATTGGAGATATATAATGCTCAGGAAAAAGACCAACGGGGTTGCGAGACGCTCCCAACGGACAAGCCTCCTGTCAAAGGTAGCAGAGAAATCTGTTGACCGTCGTGCATTCCTTCGGGGATCAGGCCTTGCCATTGGCGGCCTTGCAGCGATCGGTGCAACAGCGGGTTCTGTGACAAAGGCATCGGCACAATCTGCCGTAAGCGGTGCGGTCAAGGTCGTGAAATCGGTTTGTACCAACTGTTCTGTCGGTTGTACCGTCATGGCGGAAGTGGACAATGGTGTCTGGATCGGACAAGAGCCCGGTTTTGATAGCCCGTTCAACCTTGGATCACATTGCGCCAAAGGCGCATCTGCACGCGATGCGGCACACGGCGAACGCCGTTTGAAGTATCCGATGAAAAAAGAAGGCGGAGAATGGAAACGCATCAGCTGGGAGCAGGCGATCAACGAGATCGGCGACGGCATGATGAAAATCCGCGAAGAAAGCGGGCCGGACAGTGTTTACTGGCTGGGCTCTGCTAAATTCAACAATGAGCAATCCTATCTGTTCCGCAAGTTTGCGGCCTATTGGGGTACAAACAACGTGGATCACCAGGCCCGTATCTGTCACTCGACAACCGTGGCCGGCGTTGCCAACACATGGGGCTACGGCGCCATGACCAACAGCTACAACGATATCCATAGCTCGCAAGCTATTTTCGTCATTGGCGGCAACCCTGCCGAGGCACACCCTGTGTCCTTGCAGCATATCCTGAAAGCCAAAGAAGAAAACAACGCACCTTTGATCGTATGTGACCCGCGCTTTACCCGCACGGCAGCCCATGCGGATGAATATGTGCGCTTGCGTCCGGGCACTGACGTGGCCCTGATTTGGGGTATCCTGTATCACATCTTCGAAAATAAATGGGAAGATGCCGAGTTTATTCGCACCCGGGTTTACGGCATGGGTGATGTTCAAAAAGAAGTCAAAAAATGGAACCCCGAAGAAGTTGAACGCGTAACAGGCGTTCCGGGTAGCCAGCTAAAACGCGTGGCACACACCTTGGCCAACAACCGTCCGGGCACTGTCATCTGGTGCATGGGTGGTACACAACATACCACAGGCAACAACAACACGCGTGCCTATTGTATCTTGCAACTGGCCCTTGGCAACATGGGGACAGCGGGTGGTGGTACCAACATCTTCCGTGGTCACGACAACGTACAAGGTGCCACTGACATGTGCATCCTGTCTCACACTCTGCCTGGCTATTACGGCCTGTCAGCGGGTGCATGGGCGCATTGGTCACGTGTTTGGGGCGAAGACCTAGACTGGATGAAAAGCCGCTTTGACCACATTAAGGGCAAAGACGGTAAAGACAAACCTTTGATGAATTTGAAAGGTATTCCGGTGTCGCGCTGGATTGATGGTGTGTTGGAAGACAAAGACAACATCGATCAGCCCAACAATGTGCGTGCGATGGTTCTGTGGGGCCATGCGCCAAACAGCCAAACTCGCGGTAAGGAAATGAAAACCGCGATGGAAAAACTCGACATGCTTGTCGTGGTTGACCCGTATCCAACGGTTTCCGCTGTGATGCATGACCGCACTGACGGTGTCTATCTGTTACCTGCCTCGACCCAATATGAAACCCGTGGTTCTGTCACGGCTTCTAACCGGTCGTTCCAATGGCGTGATCAGGTGGTTGACCCGTTGTTCGAGTCGTTGCCCGACCATACTATCATGGGCAAGTTCGCCAATAAATTTGGCTGGGCTGATCGTTTCTTCCGCAATATCGAGATGGAAGATGCCGACACGCCGAACATTGAAAGTGTCACGCACGAGTTCAATGGTGGTATGTGGACCATCGGTTACACAGGTTGTTCGCCTGACCGGATCAAATCGCATATGGCTAACCAGCACACCTTTGACAAAACCACATTGCAGGCCGTTGGTGGCCCGAATGATGGTGAATACTACGGTCTGCCGTGGCCTTGTTGGGGCACGCCTGAGATGAAACATCCGGGCACGCCCAACCTTTACGACATGTCAAAACGCGTGTCCGAAGGTGGCCTGACTTTCCGCGCCCGTTTCGGTGTGGAACGTGACGGTGTCAATCTGTTGGCTGAAGGTGTCTATTCCAAGGACTCGGACATCAAGGACGGTTATCCCGAGTTTACCATGGCCATGCTTAAACAGCTTGGTTGGGATGGCGAGTTGACCGCAGAAGAACGCGCCTCAATCGAAGCCGTAGCCGGTGATAAAACCAACTGGAAAACCGACCTGTCGGGCGGCATCCAGCGGGTAGCAATCAGTCACGAATGTGCACCGTTCGGTAACGCTAAAGCGCGTGCCAATGTCTGGACATTCCCTGATCCGGTACCTGTTCACCGCGAGCCGCTTTACACCAACCGGCGCGATCTGGTGGCTGATTATCCGACCTATGCGGATAAACAGGCTTACCGTCTGCCAACCCTGTATGCCTCGATCCAGAATAAGGATTTCTCGAAAGAATATCCGATGATCCTGACATCCGGACGGCTGGTTGAATATGAAGGCGGCGGTGATGAAAGTCGCTCAAACCCATGGCTGGCCGAATTGCAGCAAGAAATGTTCGTGGAAATAAACACACGTGACGCCAATAATCTGGGCGTGCGTGACGGACAGGACGTCTGGGTCGAAGGCGCGGAAGGGGCCAAGCTTTTGGTTAAAGCACAGGTCACCGAACGTGTCGGCGCGGGCGTTGCTTTCTTGCCGTTCCACTTCGGTGGGCATTTTGAAGGCAAGGACTTGCGGGATAAATACCCCGAAGGTGCCGCACCTTATGTCTTGGGCGAGGCTGCCAATACGGCCCTGACCTACGGCTATGACAGTGTAACGCAAATGCAAGAGACAAAAGTGTCGCTTTGCAAAATCTCAGTAGCTTAAGGAGGGCTGAAAAATGGCAAGAGTTAAGTTTCTATGTGATGCTGAACGCTGCGTCGAATGTAATGCCTGTGTGACGGCGTGTAAGAACGAGCACGAGGTGCCTTGGGGCATCAACCGGCGCAAGGTTGTCACCATCAATGACGGTAAACCGGGTGAAAGATCTATTTCGATCGCCTGTATGCACTGTTCGGATGCGCCTTGTATGGCGGTCTGTCCTGTGGATTGCTTCTACCAGACCGGCGACGGTATTGTGTTGCACTCCAAGGATCTGTGTATCGGTTGTGGCTATTGCTTCTACGCATGCCCGTTTGGTGCGCCTCAGTATCCACAAGCCGGCAACTTCGGCAGCCGTGGTAAAATGGACAAATGTACATTCTGCGCCGGTGGCCCCGAAGAAGACGGGTCAAGTGCCGAGTACCAGAAGTATGGACGCAACCGTATTGCAGAGGGCAAATTGCCGATCTGTGCGGAAATGTGTTCTACCAAGGCACTTTTGGCAGGTGACGGCTCGATGATCTCGGATATCTACCGTGAGCGTGTGGTTGCACGCGGTTTCGGGTCAGGCGCCTGGGGTTGGGGTACGGCTTATGGCCGCAAAAATCCTGGCTGATTACTAGCCTTATAAATTGGGGCGGCAGCTGATTGCCGCCCCATTGATGATATATAAACAGGTTCGCAACAATGCTTAAACGAACAGTCTTATCCGCTTTTATACTCGTTTTTATGTGTTTGACCGCAAATGTTCCTGCGATGGCACAAGAAAATTCAACAAATTCTCGCGCGGCGACAGGCGGCGCACAAACTCTTGATGATATTCTAGCGCGCCAAAGCCAACAGAAAGTTGACAGCGGGTTTCGAAAATCCGCGACGGGTGATCCCAATTCTGCGGCCTCTATTTCCGCGCAACTGGGTACATTGGGTGGCACTTCGGACGCCGAGGTTTTTCGCGCTTTGCGTTACGGTTCTGCTGACGTAAAGGTCAGTTCACACGGCCCAGCCGCGCGTGTGATCATTCAAGATGGCGGTATGCGCTGGCTTGAATTCCGTAAAGGCCCGTTGAAAAATATCGGTGGGTATCTGTTGTTGGGTACGCTGATCTTTTTGGTGTTGTTCTATATGTTCCGTGGCAAGATTATGCTGGAAAGCGCAAAAACCGGGGTCAATGTCGAACGCTTTAAACTAATCGAACGCTTTGGCCATTGGTTGATGGCAGGCAGTTTTATCATTCTGGCGATAACTGGAATTATATCGTTGTTTGGTCGCTTCGGGCTGATCCCGCTGATCGGAAAATCGGCCTATGCCGCCATCGCCAGCATCGGTATTTTTGTTCACAACTGGACAAGCTGGGGCTTTATGGTTGGCCTTGTTCTGGTGTTTTTGATGTGGGTTCTGGACAACATCCCCAAAAAACATGATCTGGAATGGTTGGCACAAGGTGGCGGTCTGTTCACCAAAGGGGTGCATCCGCCTTCAACCAAATTCAATGCTGGTCAAAAGATCATCTTCTGGATTGTCATCCTGTTCGGGGCCGCTATTTCCCTGACCGGTCTGTCGATGTTGTTTCCGTTCCAGATCCCGCTGTTTGCGCCGGTTTTTCATGCCATGAACACGCTGGGAATTTCCAACCTTTTGGGTTTGGGTGAGCTAAGTACAAGCCTTGCCCCGCACGCGGAAATGCAACTGGCCCAAGCCTTGCACGCGATTGTCGCTTTCGGCTTCATAGCCGTCATTTTTGCCCATATCTATATTGGTTCTGTCGGTATGGAAGGGGCGATAGATGCGATGAAATCGGGTGAGGTCGATGAAGAATGGGCCCGCGAGCATCACGGCCTGTGGCTGGACGAGATCAAGAAACAGCAGACGGTTACGCCTGCGGAATAGGGAGACTAAAGATGAATAAACGGCTTTTTTTGGCAACCAGCCTCGCGGCTTCACTGCTTATCGGGACAATGGGCTTTGCCGGGGATCAGAAACGCATTCTGGTACAATCCACCACCTCGACACAAAATTCGGGGCTTTATGATTATATGGTGCCTTTGTTCGAAAAAGAAACCGGATACCGGCTGGATGTTGTCGCCGTGGGCACCGGTCAGGCGATCAAGAACGCGATGAACGGCGACGCGGATGTGTTGTTCGTTCACGCCAAACCCGCCGAGTTGAAATTTGTTGATGCAGGCTACGGCGTGGAGCGTTTCGACGTGATGTATAACGACTTTGTTTTCATCGGCCCGAAAGACGACCCTGCCAAGCTGTCCGCAACCAAAACCGTGGCGGAAGCCCTGCACGCCCTAGAAGTCAGCCAGCAGCCGTTTATTTCGCGCGGCGATGACAGCGGCACCAACAAAAAAGAACTGCACCTGTGGAAAGCCGCAGGGATCAAACCTGCGGGCAAATGGTACCGTGAAACCGGATCTGGCATGGGCACCACCATTCGCATGGCGGTCGAGATGCGCGGCTATACCTTGACCGACCGGGCCACATGGATCGCGTTCAAAAATAAACAGGATTACCAGATTGTGCTAAGCGGCCCGTCCGAATTGTTCAACCAATACGGCGTGATCG
>CAZMMG010000139.1:0-6245 GCA_964567355.1 uncultured Neptunicoccus sp. | reverse complement strand
TCATAAAATAAAAACGGTTTGCCCTGAGAGTCAAAACTTGCAAAGGTCAAGGATTGCGGCCTTATTTGCAACGAATGATTGCGGGCCAAAGTTTGAAAATAGGATTCGTCTGAAATCCAGGTCTTTGAAAAAAACCTGTCATTTTGTGACCTTTTCGGATCTTCAAGGATATTTTTCAGTGTTTGGGTGGTTAAACACCACCACTGCGAACCCACGTGCGGCGATATATGCTTAGGAATTTGCCGTTTGATTTTCAGAAGTCGCTGCACATCAACCAAAAGGTCAAAGGCAAACCTATGCCGTCGCCAGGACAGCGGGAAGTACAGGCTAAACCTTTCCTGATCCAAGCCGTCCTTTACCCATTTGTCGTCACCAACTGGAAAGGATTCAATAAAATCTATCGCTCGATGACGCTGTAAAAATGCCTTAAGTTGTTTTATCGGACGCACCGGCAAGCACGTACCGCTGGTCAAAAACACATTGGTAACATCGGGGTAATGCTCTAGCAGGGTTTTGGCTGCGTTCAATGTCGCTTTAACAATGGAAAACCGTCCCCATCCGCATTTTACACGTTTTGGAAAAACAACGTTTTCAATATGATTTAATGCCGCATGAAGCTCTGCAACCTCTTTGCGGTTTGCATTTTCGTCGATATGTAAACTGACCGGACAATCGTTTTTCACCAGAAATTTAACCAGCTGAGCAGTTCGATGCAAATCTTGATGCGCCAATATGATAAAGCCTAGTTTCATAAATTCATGCCCAACTTCCACGTGACATCAGACCAAGACCTTCAAGCTGCTTCCAGTCCTTGTAGCGTGTAGAAAACCGCGTCCACATTTCATCATTTACCGTTGCATATTCCTTATATTCGCGACTGGCCGCATAATGTTGTTTGCGCTTCAGCTCTTCTTGGGCTTTTTTTGGAAACGTGTTTAAAAATTTGGTATGCATCAAACAACCGCATGCTTTCTGCCCACCCCATTCATCATAAACAAGGTTCAAACCGCGTGGCAGAATGTTATGTGTTGAACTTACGAAAACATTCCCCTTGGACCATTTTACCAATGGAATTTTATTTAGGGCGGGGGCCATATCAGGCTTGTCCTTAAAAAAAACACGCTGCCGAACACCGCCTTGAATCCAAAGGTTTTGATACTTTGCATTGCGTTGGACAAAATAATTTCCCGCATCAAAAAACGGTGTCGCGCGCATTGGGTTTTTACCTTCATCGCAATGGCTATCTTCAATTTTACCGCGCGGATACATATCGATCAAAACCGTGCCAAAGGATTTTACCGAGGACGAATCCAGCCAATCTGTCAACGCTCTAAGGGGGCGGGCATCGTGATGCGGGTAGACAAAAAACTCATCCACATCGACCGCCAGAATCCAATGTCCGCATGCATATTTCGACTGTAATCCGTTCAACCAGTCCACACCAAAATTAGCGCGTTTATAGCTTGCATTTGTTACCCATAGCGACACATCCGGTTGATTTTCCAGAAACTCGCGACCGCCATCGTCCGAGCCATTATCAACGCAAAAGAAGTGGTTAACGCCTAACCGGCGGTAATATTTCAGAAAAAATTCAAGCCGTGGTTTTTCATTTCGAAAAGTGGTGAATAAAAATATATCATTGGGTGCGCTTTTCCCGCTACGATCAACAACACAGTTTAGCTCCCGTCTTTTCCTGAAAGACCGGATGCGTCTATGCTTGCGTTCAAACCGCAGCCTATATTTTGCCCATAGCCCCACTACTCGCCTCATACAATATAATCAAAACCGTCATTCCGCAAAAATATGGCAAAAATGTGCTGACCAGCGTGGAATATCTATTTTTTGTTCATTTATTGACTGTTTTAAATCACCTGTTGTATTTTGTTTTGATATTTCAAGCACCTTGGCCACCCAATTGGCGCATTTGTCAGTTGACAGTAAACACGCCCGGCCCTTGAGCAATTCATTGAAAACCGGAATATCCGAGCAAATAACCGGAATGCCAGCGGCCATTGCCTCTAATGCTGGCAGGCCATAACCTTCGGCGAAACTTGGAAATAACAGTGCGTCTGCTGCACCCAAAAGCGCGTTCAAGTTTTGATCATCCAGTGAGTTGTGTTCGATGATTTTTGATCCAAGCATAGGAAAATGATCAAGGCGATTGAAAAATCTAGTATTTTCCCACCCCCTTTTCCCAATGATATGAAGAATGGGCATGTCTTTTTCTGACAGGGTTTTAGAAAGATCTGCCCACACATCCAGTAAAAAATCATGGTTTTTCCGAGGCTCGATTGTTCCTAAAACAACAAAGCTTGCCGGGGTTGATTTAGCAGTGCCGCCACTTTTAAAATGCGATTCAACGGCTAAATTCGCAACTGTATAAGACGCATCATTTGGCCATTTTTGAAAATACTTACGAACCCGAGATCTGGTATATTCCGAATTGCAAATCACCTGATCCACCACGGCGGCAACCGCTTGCATTTTCCTGCGAAACCCCTGCGGCATGTCCGGCTTGCAATATTGGGGGAAATCTAGCGGGATCATATCGTGGATCATGATGCGAATTTTACTGCATCCTGCGGGCTTTAGGATTGATAAAAACTCTTCCCCAAGATTGCTATGGCCGACATTTGTATACTCAAAACCCTGGGGTGTGTTTTGCGTGATGCGGGTCATTGCAGAAGATTGCCGGAATTGCCATTTGGCGTTGTTTCGCAAGAACGTGCGCGCACGCCTTTGTATTTTGGGCAACTTCAGCCTTGGTGCATCATGCAAACCGATATGGCCGTTCAGCTTTGCACCAAAATCGGCAGTCACAACTTTAGCCATCACCTGACTATCGATAACAATAAAATCATTTGTCAGTTTGGCCAGAAAAAGCGGTTTGGTAAATCTTTGCAAAAATTCGCGAATATAGGCTCGTTCCACCCGGTCAATCCCGGTGGGATGCCCACGCCCTATGCGCGAAACCATTCGGGTTATATCCAACACTTGACATGTCATACCCTGACCTGCCGCCAATTTTCCAGAAAAGCCACTTATCCTATTGTGCAGCGCGGCACGACGCGACGGTTTCAACCATAAAGTCCATCAATTCATCGCGCAATTCTGGGCGCGACAGGGCAAAAGCAATCGTGGCCTGCAAAAATCCGGATTTCGAACCGCAATCATAACGCTGGCCATCAAATCTGTACCCGTAAACATCGGTGCCTTTTCTAATTTCCATTGCAATGGCGTCGGTCAGTTGTATCTCGCCGCCTGCACCGCGTTTTAATGCTGTGACATTTTCCAAGACAGCCGGGGTTAGAATATAGCGACCGATGACAGCCAGATTTGAAGGCGCGTCTTCGGGTTTTGGTTTTTCCACCATACCGTTTATTTTCAACAGGGATCCCATATCCTCTTTGACATCCAGCAAACCGTAGGATGATGCCATCTCGGGCGGTACTTCCATGGCCGCAACCATGCAGCCACCAGTATTTTCATAAGCTTCAATCATTTGTTTCAAGCAGGGTTTTTCCGCTGAAATAACGTCGTCCGGAAGAATAACGGCAAAGGCTTCGTCCGAGATCAGGCGGCGTGCGCACCATACGGCGTGCCCCAACCCCAAGGCTTCGCGTTGTCGGACATAGGCGATTTCACCGCTATCCATTGTGGAGCGTTTCAGTTCATCCAGAAGCTCTTTCTTGTTATTTTTGCGCAACGCCTGTTCAAGCTGCGGTGCCCCGTCAAAATAATCCTCCAACGCGCCTTTGCCGCGCGAGGTCACAAAAATGAATTCCTTGATCCCCGCTTCGCGTGCTTCGTCAATAGCGTATTGGATCAAAGGACGATCAACCAAAGAAAGGATTTCTTTGGGTATGGATTTTGTTGCCGGAAGGAATCGCGTTCCCAAGCCTGCTACCGGAAAAATAGCTTTCGTGACCCGTTTTTTCATCAACCTTACCTCTTATTGACGCCGTTTTAGATAATTCTCTAAACTTTGAATACACTTGAAACGTGAATTTCTTATTGCTTAATTTGGGCTATTCTACGACCGACACAAGTTTTTTGAAACGAAAAACATTGATTTTATTAACTTTGCGGATTTTTCTAATGCGGTTTGCCTCTTTTTTGCTTCTATCGCACACTGTCGATAATTGAAAATGCCGCCCCTGCCGATCAGATTTTCCAAACAAACCGCCTGTCTGCACCCAAAAACCCCGAGGATCAAAATATCTGCGATGAAACAGGGTTGTGAAGCTCCAGCAAAACAGGGTGGTTGCAATGCCGCTTTGGACCGCCTGAATTGCCGCTTTCACCAGGGCGGTTCTTGAAAAAATACTACCGGCAAAAATCTCGCCTACCAATTCTTTCGTTTTGGTTTGCAAAAACGGTATAAATCCGTCGTTGCCGTGTGGGGTTAATTTGTTGGCAGACGATAAATTCTTTTGCTTTCCAGAAGCCAGACCCGCCTCCAAGGTTGCAAGCAGGGCTTTCACATCCGTTGGCGAAATATGCCCCGAGACCATAAGCTTAATAAGCCGTTTATTCTGTTCTGCTTGAAACCGCTTTATCGCATTATCGCAACCACGCGTATTGCGCCCGTGTTTTTTGCAAAAATATGCTTTGCTTTGGCCCTCTTGAAACAAGCTTTTGGGAACCCTAGCAGCCGTGCGCCTGCCACTTTCTTCAAATCCATGTTGCACCTCTGCAAGGGGCACAATTGCTGTTGCCCAACCATGCAGTGACATACGCCTGCAAACATCGGTTTCATCAAGATAAAACTCGAAACTTTCATCAAACCCACCCAGCTCACACAGAATGGATTTACGAAATATGCAGTTTGTTCCCTGTACCTTTGGGCAATGGTTATCCTTCAAGGTAAACTTCTGGGACAACCTGTCGTCATCCATAACAAGAGGCCGGTCATGCCCGTATTGATCGGTTTCTTCTGCCGCCCATTGAAAATCAATACCGTTTCGTCCTCGTACATACCCGCCTGCCATTCCGACAGTCACATCCTTGAACGGGGTCGCCAGATTTTCCAACCATGTCGGTTCCGGCACTGCATCATCATCACAAAAGGCAATCAAATCCCCGCAAGCCGCCTGAATGCCCAGATTGCGGGCTGCGGAAATATTTTCCTGATCGAAATATATATATCGCGCCCGATCAGATGCCCTCTTTTTGGTATTCGAGACAACAATAACCTCAAACCGGCAATAGGACTGAAACCGCAAAGCCATAAGCAGGCGGTTTAACCCATCGGGGCGATCCCGACTGGCTATAATCAGACTTATGCTGGGGTTATTTTTCATGCATTTTGCAGATCAATTCCGGGCGCATAAGCGATAAAAAACGGGTTTTCAAAAATATTTTTACCATAGGTCAGCGGCATGTGGTTATCGAACCGCACCACTTTTCCACCCGCCCCTTGCAGTACCGCCTGCCCTGCGGCGGTATCCCATTCCATTGTCCGGCCAACACGCGGATAAAGATCGGCCTCGCCGGTTGCTACCAAACAGAATTTCAGGGACGATCCCGCGCTGCGCATATCCGCCACGTTATATTTATTAATATAATCATCCGTTGCCTGATCACGGTGTGATTTAGAGGCCACGACAATCAGCCTATCCTGATCCGGTGTATTTACATGAATGGCTTTGCGTTTGCCGGAAATACTGTCATCAAAAGGGCCGTATTCCTCATAGGACCGGCCTTTTTCATCAGTGATAAACAGACGCTGTTTTGCCGGCGCATAAACCACCCCCATAGTAGGTGTGCCGTTTTCGACATAAGCAATGTTCACGGTAAAATCACCACGCCTATGGATAAATTCTTTGGTTCCGTCCAGCGGGTCGACAATTAAAAACGTATCACCCGAGGCCTTGTGCGTGTCGCTTTGTTCTTCCGTCACAATTACCACATCTGGAAACGCCTTGGACAACCCGTCATATATAATCCTGTCAGCAGTTTCGTCCGCAATTGTCACAGGGCTGTCATCAGATTTGGTTTTTACTTCAAAATCATCGGCCTTATAAATTTCCATAATGGCCCGCCCGGCTTCTAGTGAAAGACGTCTCATTTCTGTATGTAACAGGGTTTTATCAATTGTAGGCATTTCTAATTTTCCTAGGCTAATGGGCGTTTCTTGCATCGCGGCATTATTCATCTTAATATCTATTTTATAAAAAACGGCAACACTAGGAAGGATATTACATCCTTTCATGTATAATCGAGGCAGGCCGAGAAAAATATGG
>CAZMMG010000138.1:0-6247 GCA_964567355.1 uncultured Neptunicoccus sp. | reverse complement strand
TTTCTTCTCTTGCTTGTTCTTTATATACATTATTATGTCGTATATACTTGTTGATGTGTTTCGTTTCGTTATGTCTTTTTGTTGTGTTTTGTGTTTTGTTTTTGTGTTTTTTGTTTTCATGCAGAAGACGTCATTCGAGCTTCGCCTTAGTCTCGTGGGCTCGGAGAGGTGTATAAGTGACTGAGCCAAAGGGATCACCCTTGCGCATTTCAGTGTTCTGCATCATCTGGTGCGTCTTGGTGACGGGCAAACGCCTTTGCAGATCGCCAAGGCGTTTCAGCTGCCGAAAACAACTATGACCCATACCCTGTCTGTTCTGGAAAACCGTGGCCTGATTGTGATGCGGCCGCATCCCGATGATGGGCGGTCAAAGGCGGTTATATTGACAGAGTTGGGGTTGAAATTCCGCGATGATGCGATACTGTCATCAACGCCTTATTTTGCCAATTTTGCGACGCGGTTTCCGCCTGAAAAGTTGAAAAGCATATTGCCGTTGCTGGCCGAGATGCGTGAATATTTAGACAAAGAACGCGATGGCTGACACAAAAACGGCACCCCGATGGAGTGCCGTAATCTTTGTTATGCAGGGTGTTTATTGTGGAATGTCGCCTTCGATACCTTCAACGTAGAAGTTCATCCCGGCCAATGTGCCGTCGTCGGCTACTTCGCCGTCTTTTAGCCAGACAGAACCGTCCTGTTTGTTCAACGGGCCGGTAAAGCTATGCAAAGAGCCTGCGTCTAGGCCATCTTTTACGGCTGTGGCAGAGGCTTTTACGTCGGCAGACATGCCGTCCGAGAAGGCGCCGATTTTAACCATACCTGCATTAATACCGTCCCACGTGTCGGTAGAGGCCCATGTGCCGTCCAACATGGCTTGGGCGCGTGCGGTATAGTATGGCCCCCAATTGTCGATGATCGACGACAGGCGCGCATGTGGGCCAACATTCAACATATCGGACGCTTGACCAAAGGCCGATATGCCTTTTTCTTCGGCGATGGTCATCGCAGCCGGGCTGTCGGTGTGTTGCATGATCATATCTGCACCTTGCGAGATCAGCGCGTTGGCTGCATCTGCCTCTTTGCCGGGATCAAACCATGTATAGACCCAGACGATTTTCATCTTCACATCGGGGTTTACTTTCTTGGCGGCGATATAGGCGGCATTGATGCCACGGATCACTTCGGGGATCGGGAAAGACGCGATATAACCAATGGTGTTGGTTTTGGTCATTTTGCCCGCGATATGGCCGATGACTGTGCGGCCTTCATAGAACCGTGCGGAATAGGTCGATACATTGTCGGCACGTTTGAACCCTGTGGCATGTTCGAATTTCACGCTGGGAAATTTCTTGGCAACGTTCAGAACCGCATCCATATAGCCGAATGAGGTGGCAAAGATCAATTTGGTGCCGGATAGGGCCATTTGGGTCATGGCGCGTTCCGCATCTGCCCCTTCGGGGATGCTTTCAAGATATGTGCTTTCGACCTTGCCGTCCAAAGCGGCTTCCATGGCTTGGCGGCCTTGGTCATGTTGATAGGACCAGCCAAGATCGCCCACCGGGCCGACATAGATAAATCCGACTTTCAGTTTTTCGGCAGCGTTTACAGCACCCGCTAAACCGACGGAAAGGGCAAGCCCTGTCAGTAATGTTTTAAACAGCTTCATTTGTTTCTCTTTCTCCTGTTGGCGGGGCACACGAGGCGTGCATCCCTTATGTGTCGCCTCTAGTTTGAGGCGTGAAATATCCGGCCCAAGCTGGCCGGGGCGTTTAAGCTCGCGCGTTTTTTGTCTGCAGACATAATTACCAGCACGATTATGGTCATCAGGTAGGGTGTCATCGACAGGTATGCGACGGGAATATTGGCCCCTGCCGCTTGCAAGTTCAACTGTAAAACAGTGATGCCGCCAAATAGATAGGCCCCAAGGATGATGCGCCACGGTTTCCATGCGGCAAAAACCACAAGCGCCAGCGCAATCCAGCCCGAACCTGCGGTCATGCCTTCGGTCCATTGCGGCACACGTACCAAGGACAGATACGCCCCGCCCAAACCCGCCATGGCACCACCGAACATGATGGCCATGATGCGGATGCGAATAACTTTATAGCCAAGCGCGTGCGCCGCATCATGGTTTTCGCCAACCGCACGCAACACCAGCCCGCCGCGTGTGCGGGTCAGAAAATACCACACCCCCGCGATGATCATCAGCGATATGTAGATCATGTAATCATGCGAGAACAGCAAACGGCCCAGTATCGGCATGTCCGACAGGACGGGTATATCAAGATGCCCGAATTTGGGCGGTTTGACGCCCGCATAACTGTGGCCCAGAAGTGCAGCAAAGCCCAGACCGAATAGCGTCAGGGCAAGGCCGCTAGCGACCTGATTGGTCAAAAGATACTGGGTCAGGACGGCAAAGATAAACGACAGGGCTGCCCCCGCAATCATCGCGGCCAGAAACCCCAACCAAGGAGAGCCGGTTTCAACGGCGGCGATAAAGCCGCAAATCGCGCCGAAGATCATCATGCCTTCAACACCGAGATTAAGCACGCCGGATTTTTCTGTCACCAGCTCGCCGATGGCGGCGATCAGGATCGGGGTTGCGGCGACCATCAGACTGACGATCAGGGAGATGGGGGAGATAGCTGATAAATCCATTATGCAACCTCTTTCTTTGCAAGGCGAATGCGGAAGGTGACCAAAATGTCCACCGCCAGCATGAAGAACAGCAACATGCCCTGGAACACTTGGATGGAAGCGGCAGGAACGCCGAGTTGAAACTGTGCCAGCTCGCCGCCGATGTAAGTAAGCGCCATCAACAGCCCCGCCAGCAGGATGCCGATAGGGTTAAGACGCCCCAGAAAGGCGACGATAATCGCGGTATAGCCGTAACCAAGCGGGAAGTTGGTGGACAGTTTTCCCGCAGGCCCCGTGGCCTCGAACAGGCCCGCCATGCCCGCAAGACCGCCGCCGATACCCAGACAGATCGCAATCGTTATATTGGGGTTGACGCCGGAAAACTTGGCCGCACGCGGGGCTTGGCCCGCAACGCGCACCTGAAAGCCGAAAATGTGGTGTTTCAGCAGGATATAGGTGACGATTACCGCCCCCAAGGTCATCAAAACCCCGATATGTATCCCGGTATTGGCGATCAATTCGCTGTTATAGGCGGACGGGTAGTCGGTGAAATTGCGGCTAACCGGGAAATTCATGCCCACAGGCGAGCGCAGCGGCCCTGTGACCATGGCCGCCAGAAAATTGGTGGCAATATAGACCAGCATCAGGGATACCAGAATTTCATTGGCGTTGAATTTAATCTTTAAAAATGCCGGGATCATCGCCCATAGAAAGCCGCCCACAGCCCCTGCCAGAACCATCAGAGGAAAGATCAACACACTTTCGGTCGGGTAAAATGCAAGGCCCACGGCACCGCCGCAAATTGCCCCCATAATAAACTGCCCTTCGGCCCCGATGTTCCAGATATTGGCGCGGTAGCCGAACGACAGTCCCAAAGCGATCATGATCAGCGGTGACGCCTTGATCAAAAGCTGAGGCCGCGTGTAACTGGCCACGACATCGTTGAACAACGGATCCCAAAAGATAATGCGAATGGCCTCAAACGGGTTTTTTCCCAAGATAGCAAACAGGATACCGCCTGCGATCATGGTCAGGATAACCGCTAATACAGGTGTCAGGTACACCATAGCTTGCGACGGGTTGGGCCTGCGTTCAAGTTTAAACATTTTCTACCTCGGTTCCGCCCATCATTAGGCCGATTTGTTCAATAGTAATGCCCTTGGCCGGGCGGGGTTTGGACAAGGTGCCTTCCGATAGAATGGCGATATTGTCCGAAATTTCCATCAACTCGTCCAAGTCCTGACTGATCACCAACACGGCGGCGCGATTTTTGGCCAGTTCAAGAATGGCATTGCGTATGTCGGCGGCTGCAGCCGCATCCACCCCCCATGTTGGCTGGTTCACCACGAAAACTTCGGGGCGTTGCAGGATTTCACGCCCGATGACGAATTTTTGCAGATTGCCGCCCGACAGGGAATGAGCGGTATTTTCTGTGCCCGGCGTGCGCACATCGAATTGTTCGATAATGGCGCGGGCAAAGTTTTTGGTCGCGGCGGTTTTTATGATGCCTTTGTTGGTTAATTGCTGCCGCATGGCCCCGGTTAGAAAAGCATTTTCCGTCAGGGTCATATCGGGGGCTGCCGCGTGGCCAAGGCGTTCTTCGGGTGCGGTCAAAAGCCCGCGCAAACGCCGTGCATTGGGGCCAAGGTTGCCGATGTCTTCCCCTTTGAACCGGATGGATTCGGTCACTGTCAGCTCTTCACCCGACAGGGCCAGCATCAATTCGTCCTGACCGTTGCCGGCAACCCCGCCGACGCCCAGAACTTCGCCTTCGTGCAGGTCAAAGCTGATCTCTTTCAGGCTGGTGCCGAACGGGTCGCTGGATTGCAACCACATATTATGCACTTCCAGCAATGCGGCCCCGTGTTTGGTGTAATGTTTTTTCGGTGTCCTTAGGGTTTCCCCGACCATCATTTCAGCCATGCTTTTGGCGGTTTCGTCTTTGGGGATACAGGTGCCCACCACCTTGCCGCGCCGCAATATGGTTGCGTGTTCGCAAAGGGCTTTGATCTCGTCCAGTTTATGCGAGATATAAAGGATTGAGGTGCCTTCCTTGGACAGTTGGCGCAGGGTTTTGAACAGCACTTCAACCTCTTGCGGGGTCAGCACCGAGGTCGGTTCATCCATGATCAGCATTTTAGGGTCTTGCAAAAGACAGCGCACAATCTCGACCCGCTGACGCTCGCCTGCGGACAGGTCGCCAACCATGCGGTGCGGATCAATTGTCAGCCCGTATTTGCCGGAGACCTCGATAATGCGCTGGGTCAGATCGGCGGTGTCAGGCGCATTTTCCATCCCCAACGCGATATTTTCGGCGACGGTTAACGCATCGAACAGCGAGAAATGCTGGAACACCATCGCCACACCGCTGGCGCGTGCGGCGCGTGGCTCGGCGGGCGCGTAAGCCTCGCCGTGCAACATCATTGTGCCGCTATCGGGGCGCACCAGCCCGTAAATCATTTTTACCAGCGTTGACTTTCCGGCGCCGTTCTCGCCCAAAAGTGCGTGAATTTCGCCCGGACCAATGTCAAAGCTGACACTATCATTGGCAATGACGCCGGGATAGGCCTTGGTCAGCCCTGACAGGCTAAGTAATGCGGTCATGAAGTGGCCTCCTTTTGTGTCGTCACGCGGGTGCGCTGTTTTAGTAGCGCGGTTGTGATCCCCAAAGCTATGGCTTTTGGTTCTTTGCCCAAAGATGGGTCGCCGATGGGACAAATAATGCGCGATATTTGCGCCTGACTATGCCCCAGATTTCGCAGTTTTGATATAAATCTTGCGTGTTTGGTTTTCGATCCGATCAGGCCCAGAGATTTGAAGCTATGGCCAAGGATTGCATGGCAAAGTTCAAGGTCAAGCGCGTGGGAATATGTCAAGATATAGTGCTGCGCATCATGTGGCGCGTGTTTTGTGACAAGGGCAGGATTTAGCGCAACCAGTTGTGTGACGTTTTCGGGGATTTGGCTTGGGAAACGATCAGCATTTGTGTCCACCCATGTGATGTCATAGGGCAGGCCTTGCAGCGTGTCGATAATCGCGCGGCCCACATGACCCGCGCCGTAAATCCACACCGGTTGATGCGCCTGTGCAATGGGTTCAACAAGCCAGCCGTCTTGTAGGTGTGTGTCAGGTGTTTCAGCCCCGTTGCGCATGTTGGCATAGGCGCGTTTCACCCATAAAGGTTCGGGGGTGTTTTGCTTTACAGGGCGGGCAAAAAAATCTGTCGCTTGGGGCAGGTTTTCTTGCGTGAACGTTTCCGTAACCAATGTAACTGCACCACCGCAGCATTGGCCTAAACTGGGGCCAAGCGGGATGTGTTCTACGCTTGTTAAAGCTTTGTTTTGCAATCTCTTTTGTGCCAATTCAATGGCGCTGTATTCCAGTGCGCCGCCGCCGATTGTACCTGTAAACCCCGAGTCCCAAACCAACATTGATGTACCCGCCTCGCGCGGTGATGATCCTTTGTGGTCGGCGATCAGAATGCGCGCAACATGGCCGTGGGTTTCAACGGCTTTTGTTAGGGATGAAAGATCGAAGCTCACCAGTTTCCCCCTTTCATCCGCGTGACGGTTTTCAGAACCTCTTCAGGTGTCGCAGGCGCGTTAATAGC
>CAZMMG010000137.1:0-6250 GCA_964567355.1 uncultured Neptunicoccus sp. | reverse complement strand
TCATACTGAATTGCCGACGCAATAGTAGAATGCATTACATGAAAATATCAACACGGGGCGGCGTGCGTTCAGCCCGATAGGCTTCCCACTCGGTGGTATCTTTCCACACGTTGTCGTTTAACCATTTGTCTTCGTAACGCTTTTTGCGTTGCGCCAGATCAAGCGTTAAAAGACAGATTCCAAGAGAAAAAGATGCTATACTTAGCAAAAATACTATATACATACTAAACCTACTTACTCGTTACTTTACCCGTCTTTAATTCAATTATTTGGCTTTTAAGTCAATAAAAATTATAAATGCTGGGATTTTTCGGGTTATAGGCTAAAAATGTGTGCTATTTTTAGTGAATGTGTTCAAACCATGGCTATTTGGTGTTTGCGAACTGAAAACCGGCAACCGATTTTATTGGCGCCGACCAATCACGTAACTGGGTTTGGCGGTGCAGATTAAGATTTCCATACCATGGATCAATCTTCCCGTTGCGGCTCCAGTACCACATGCATTCAGACCCCAATGGAATAAACACATGCGCGTCCGTATGTCCAAGGGCTCCGCAAAAATGCGCGGTTGTGTTGTCGATTGTCACAACCCGGTCCATCGCAGCAATCTGTGCTGCAAAACCGTCTAGATCTTTCATCTGATCGACTTCCTTATCATCAAGAATGTCCAGATCCGGACGGGCTTTTCGCGCCGCCTCTATCATATCGGGGTTGGCATTGTATTGCAGGTTGACCACCAGTGCATCTTTTTTGATCGTGCCAAGTATATCGATCAGAGGCATGGATCGCATATGGCCGATTAAACTGGCACTGTTCCAGGCAACACCGACAATTGGCCGCCCGTTTGCTTTGGCCAGATACTTGTTTCTAAGATGCGTTAGACGCTTTTCGTTCGGCAACAAATAAGCCCCTTGCATATCTGCCTGCGGCATTGTCCCAAGATACCGCGACAGGTCACCTAGATAAACCAGTTCATTAGATTGCAGCTGCCTTGGTTCATTAAAAAATCGCTCTTGCGACATGAAACTGATATTCAGTTGATTGTTTTCCAGCACCGGCCCTAAACGTGGATCACTGATATAAATCACTTCGGTCTTGTCCGTATCAATTGGTGCGATGCGCAGCAGGCTTAACAAAGCCAGCTGATCCCCGATCCCCTGTTCACCCATAAGATGGATGCGGGTCAGTTTTGCTAGATTTTCAGGTGCGGCGTTTTCCACCGGTATGGTTTTGCGATTTTGGCCAGGAAATCTGTCTGAATAATACGCGAACCCGTCTTTGAAATCTTTCTCGCGATATTTGTAGACCCCGAGTGCCTTAGCAATTTTACCCGGCTCGCCAGCAATATGCATGGCTTCCAAATAAGCGCCTTCCACACGGCCCCACTGTTCTTGGTCCTGATATATATTTGCCATCAGGCCGCGCGCTAGGGCAAAGGCTTTTGGATCGGAAAATTCAAAACTGTCGATCAATGAAACTGCCGTGTCATATTGGCCAAGCAACCGTAAAGCCATAAGATATATTACCATTACATCATCACGGTTCTCAACGGTTTCCAGTACTGCGGGTGCTTGGGCCTCAACCTCTTTGAACTGTCTTGAAAACAACAATCCGCGCAAACGCCCGATTTGATGGGCCTCAGGTTTAGGATCCAATTGATATGCGCGCACGAACCAATATGCCGCTGCATTGGTTTCATCTGCATCTGTCAACAGCAAGGCAAGTTTGAAACAAATTTCGGCATCGTTCATTTTTTGCGCGATGGGGCTTATGATGTCGACGGCTTTCAGGTTGCGATCAAGGCGTGACATAAGTTCAAGGAATAGAATGACAAGTCCCTTGTCGCGATTTCCTGCGGCAAAAGCCTGTTCCATCATCTGTACTCCGGCCTCAACCTCGGCTTCCAGAATATGCGCTTTTGCAATGCCGCCCAGAATAGCGGGATCTTTTGGTGCGATGGCCTGTGCCTGTTCAAAAAATACTTTTGCCGTTGCGCCTTCAACTCTTTCTAGGGCTGCACCACCCAGAATAATCCAGGGATGTTTATTCTGCGGATCGCTGCGCGATATGGGTGCAATTAGTTTTACAACCGTTTCCAGATCTTTTTTGAAAAGTGCTTGATATGCATGATGAATGGTCATGCTTTTTTCACCCTTTATGCCGTAAAGCTTCGCGGTTTTTGCAAACTGGCGGCGGCGTTCTGTCCGCGATAGGTTCGTTGTTGGCATATCAATCCTTTGCTATTGCAAAATAATCTATCGTGTTCACATAAGCGGTGCTGTCAATAATCTGGTAGCCAGCTGTCCGACACCAGTTTTGGGCAAACCCCATTTGGTTTGTGCGCAAAACTTCAACCCAGATTAGGGGTTTGTCGCGGGCGATCAAGGCCGCAGCCCCCTCCAGCACGTCAAGCTCCATACCTTCGGCATCGATTTTGATAAAATCCACTTTATCCGGCCCCATTAGCTTATCCAGTGTCTGGGTTTCAATTTCGCCGGTATCATCTTCAACCAGGCGTGTTGCCCCAAGATTGTTCACGTCATCTGTTTCTACCCGAAACTTACCAGAGCTTTTTCCCGCGCCATACCCCATGCCGCGCGGGTCTATATAATCATCAAGATTATTGGCTGAAATATTTTCACGTAAAATTTTCAAGGCGCAGGGGTTTGGCTCTACGGGATAAATCCGTGCAGCATTCAGGTTTTGGGCATACCATACCACGTGATTGCCAATGTTAGCCCCGACTTCCAGAATGTGCGGTTCAGGGACTTTAATCAGTCTGTGCAGCTTTTCTAACGAGTCTGCTTCGAAAAACTGGCCCCGCAAATGGGTGCGTTGAATAAGATCGTTTGGGTTGTTGACCCGCATTTTCGCGGTTTGCCCAGATGACGTTATGGTTGCCCAAATCGGTGTTTTTGACAGTTGTTCTGCCCATTGCTTAGACACGCTGATGCGCCAATCTTCACCCGTGGCGGAACGCGGGCCGGTACTATGCGCACCTCTGCGATTGATGAAAAAGATCTCTGGGCGTTTGGCGCAACGATAGTTTTCCCACAATTGATAATAAAGTTTGAAATCTTCACCCGTGTCCATGGTTTCGTCAAAACCGAAGCGTGCAACGCATTTCGTTCGTACGAAGGCACCGATCTGGATTGAATAAAACGGCTCCGTTGCCAAGAACTGTTCGCGCGTGTCCAATCGCTCTGCCTGATTTGGCCGTAATTGAGGTTCGTCATTGGCGTCGAATTCACAGATCAAACCCCAGACCGCATCCAATGCGGGTTCCGCCCCGAGACACTGCCCTAAACGATCAAAAGCATTCGGGGTTAAAACGTCATCCGCATCAAGAAAAAATACCCACTCATAAGCAGCATCGAGTGCTTTTTGAATGGCCTCATTACGTCGCTTTGAGCGCCCGTAAAGACCTTTGGTATCATCCATGACAATATGTTGAATTTCGCTAAAGGGCCCTTTGCTGAAATTTGCGGCGCTCGTAACGGATGGGCGGCAACTATTCTCTAGCAGTTGTTCATGCCCTGGCCCGACGGAAGTAATGACAGCGCATTTCATCGGTAATTTTTTTGGTTATCAGCGAAGGTTAACCCCCGTATCGCATTTTTTTGAAAAGGATATGTGACGGATCTGCGGGTGTTTCGATCAGTGTGTTTTATTTTCAATTTGTAGGTCACTAAAATACCATGGGGCACAATCATAACGGTTTCAATATATTGGTGTTTGAAGTAATCTGGCGGCAATCTGTCGGCTAACTTCTGTGCGGGAAGATCAATAATGGCAGCGTCACCGGTTTTCCATTTTCCTAGTAAGGAACGTTCAAGTATAAATAGGCCTTGTTCATCTTTGCACAGGACCTTTGTCGCCTTTAAAATAGGTAAATCATCTGTGGCAACATCTGGGTTCAGTATCAGGTGAATACATTTGCCATGTCTTTTGATCTGGCCCACCTCGGCAAATGTGCCTTTATGATAAGTATGTGGTTTTTGAACATCCTTATGCTGTCCTGTCTGAAATCGCCGTGATATAAAAGGTACGACCAAAGCACTGTCTTGTGGTTTGCTTTTTTTAACGGGCTTTTTGCCCCTATATGGAAGTCTGGTAAAGTGAACCGGATCCAAGCCTTCTTCTTCGGCAAACCGGTAATTTATTGCGTAATCGGATGCGGTTTCACATAGGCCGTCTTTGGCCGCAATCAAACCCAAAAGCCGCTGTTGGTCGGAATAGCGTATCGTCTTGGTTGGATAGTTCGGCCTTTTGGGTACGATGCCGAAACTTCCCAAGGGAAGTTTTAAAATGGCACTCATTCTTTTGATGATCTGGTTTGCCTCTTTACGGTGAAAGACATTCAATTCGCACTGTCCAGATTTGTGTAGACCCAAGACCAAACGCATTTCCGACGGCCAACCGGGCAGTATGTCTTTAACGATGTCATCTTCCACAAAATAAATGAAAGCTTTCATACTATCCATGGGTAATCTCACTTTATATAAGAATAGATGTTTTACCTATTCTTATTTACCTTTGACTAATTGTCAATTACACTTATTGTACTTAATCAGTAATGCGGTCTATATTTCTTATTCTTTAGCGGGCGACACAGATGAACTTTGTAATCGGGATGGTAATGGTTTTCGGACTCGTTTTTGGCGGGTTTGTTTTGTCGGGTGGCAGTATAGGTGTGATCCTGCATGCTTTGCCCTTTGAAGGCATGCAAATAGCCGGGGCATCGCTGGGGACACTGGTGATCGGCAATTCTTTTGGTGTTGTGATGGGCGCAATGAAAGGAATTGGCACGGTGATAAAAGGCCCAAAATGGAAAACGGACGATTACGGTGATTTGTTGAAACTGATGTTTGAATTGACCAAAATCTACAAAGCCAGCGGTATTTTGGGGTTGGACGAACATATTGAAAACCCGTCTGAAAGCAGTATTTTCCAACGCTATCCGAAAATCTTGGCAGATCACTTTGCTCCTGAACTGATTACCGACAGTTTTCGTATGCTGGCGATGCAATTCGATGACAAATACGAAACCGAAGATGTGATTAATCGCAAGATCAAAAAACATCACCACGAGGCACTGGGGCCGGTGGGTGCGTTAACGGTTATGGCTGACGGCCTGCCTGCTATCGGGATTGTGGCCGCGGTTTTGGGTGTTATCAAAACCATGGGGTCGATTGACCAACCGCCAGAAATTCTGGGCGAGATGATCGGTGGCGCGCTTGTGGGAACCTTTTTGGGTGTGTTTTTGGCTTATTGTATGGTTGCACCCGTCGCGGGGCGTTTAACTCAGATTATTGATCAGGACGGGACTTTCTATACCATCATCCGCGATATTTTTGTTGCGATGGTTGCCGATTATTCACCCAATGTTTGTGTTGAAATGGGCCGGGGCAACATTCCCACCAATATGCAACCTGACTTTTACGAAGTTGAAGCGGCACAAAAGGAATTGGCAAAGGCGGCATGAGTTTGACAATAAAACTAGCCTTTGTTGCGGTTTTTTATTTGTTATCCCTCAATGCCGTGCTGGCCGCTGAACATGCGGCCAAAGAGGGAAAGGCGCCGGCAGATGCAGCTGCAGCCGAAGTTCCTGTTGCAATAACCGCACCCGTCGCACCCTATGCTTTTGCCCCTGAAATTATCGATAGTATGCGTGAAAAGATGATGGTTTTAATGGGTGTGGAGCCTGAAAAGCCTAAAGAGACAGAAACAAAACACAAGCCGAGTGAATAAAATGGATCGCCGTCGCCTATCCGCAATCATGCTTTTGAAGCGTTTTAAAAAATATGAAATGGAAAAAGATGCGCGTGAACTGGGCGAATTGCGCCACCGTATGGTTGCATTGGATCAACAACGACAAAATCTGGTGAACGGTATCCGGTTTAAAATGCCGGCACATGATGCGAATTTTACACCTTATATGCAGCAATATGTGCCAGCGGCGAAGGCCGAAATCCTGTTGATTGCCGAGCAAATGACCAAACTTGAGCCAGATATTGCAACCCTTGAAGAAAAGGTCAGCGAAAAATTCCGGGAATTCAAAACCTTTGATATAATATCCGATAATCTAACCGCAGAAATGCGCCACAAGGAAGCTGTGCGTGAAAAGGCGGAAATCGAAGAAACCACATTATGGCGATGGACGCAAAAACAACGTCTGGCCCGCAAAAACACCTAATATTACATGAAGTTCAAAAAGGTTAGCTTTGATAGGCGCGCGGTCATTGTGTAG
>CAZMMG010000136.1:0-6251 GCA_964567355.1 uncultured Neptunicoccus sp. | reverse complement strand
TGCATACCAGAATCAGATCGTGTTGGGAATCTCTGAGTTATGCAGAGGCCTCACAAAATTAAACTGTGTGTAATTTTTGCTGCAGAAGAAAAAACCGCAATGTGCCGATTTTAGGTATCGTCGGTTGGTGCGGCAACATCTGCGATTTCTTCCAGCGGCACGGTGTCGTCATCGTCGTCGTCCAGAACGTCATCGCCCAGATCTACATTAACATCTGCGTCGTCATCATCCAGAACATCGACCTCATCCGTCAGATCATCTTCTGTGGCTTTGTCGACATTGGCTTTATCAGCCTTGTCGGTCATGGAAGTTTTTGATTTGTCATTGGTGAAAAATGACAGTTCATATTCTATGTCCGTATAGGGACTGACAATCGGGTTTTTGTTCAAATCGTAAAAACGTTTTCCGGTTTCTGGACAAACACGTTTTACACCCCAAGCTTCTTCAGCCATTTTTAATCCTCTTTACAGGTCATTTTTGGAATCTGTGTTGCCAACTGCCATAACCTAAGATGCTTGTCAAAGGCTGAATTTAAAAACTTGCCATAAGGGCATAAAACATGGATTGAACCTGGGTAATATGGGTTTAAACAGGGCCTATGGCAGAGCATATAGAAATTGGTGACCCGGCAATCTTCGTAAAAGTCAAACGCTCAACGCGGGCGCGGCGGTATTCGTTGCGGGTTTCCAACACCGATGGCGCGATCTGTCTAACGTTGCCGAAAGGCGCGGCACTGTCCGAGGCGGTGAATTTTGCCCGCGAACAAGAAGGCTGGATGCGCAAACATCTGGCGGAACAATTGAAACCTTTGCCCTTGGCCTTTGGCGGGACTGCCATGTTTGACGGTGAGCACCGCCGGATTGAACAGGGGCAGGGCAGGGTGGTCCGGTTTGAGAGCGGGGTGCTTTATGTTCCGGGCAACCCGGATAAACTGCCGGTAAAACTGCGAGCCTATTTCAAAACCATGGCCCGTGAGCGGATGGTGGCGGCATCCGAGCATTATGCCGGTTTGCTGGGGAAACCAATTGGTCGGGTCAGCCTGCGTGACACACGGTCACGCTGGGGCTCGTGTACCTCTGATGGTAACCTGATGTACTCTTGGCGGCTGATCATGGCCCCGCGCGCCGTGCAGGCTTATGTGGCGGCACACGAGGTTTGCCATTTGGTGGAAATGAACCACTCAACCGCCTATTGGAAACTGGTAGCGGAGATCTTTCCCGATTATAAAATACAGCGTAACTGGTTAAAGAAAAACGGGGCTATTTTACATCGTTACAGCTTTTAAAATCTTGACGATACCGAGTTTTGTGATCACAGTTATGTCATGCCTTATAGCCGCCAAAACCAAGAGAAAATAATTCCGTGTCATGAACGGGTTTATCGCACATTACGCAGCGAGCTGATGCACGGGCAGATCAAGGCTGGCACGCCTCTGACATTGCGCGGCATTGCCCAAAAATACGGAGCCAGCATGACGCCTGCGCGTGAAGCGGTGCGGCGTTTGTCTGCGGAAGGGGCCTTGTCGGTTTCTCTGACTGGCCGGGTTACCGCGCCGGCACTGGCCATCGACCGCATTGAAGAACTGGCTGCAATCCGGGCGTTGCTGGAACCCGAGCTGGCAAGTCGGGCATTGCCCCGCGCACATATGGCCCTGATCGAGCGGCTTTATGCGATCAACTCGGTGATTTCCCAGGCGATCGAGAAAAATGATCCTGTGGCTTTTATCCGTTCCAATCTGGAGTTTCACCGCACCTTGTACCTGCGTGCCCAGGCACCCGCAATGTTGGGGTTGGCGGAAACCGTATGGCTGCAACTGGGCCCGACTATGTCGGTATTATACGAAAAAATGCAACGTCGCGAAGCGTCAGACAGTCATCGCAAGATCATTATGGCCCTAAAAGACGGTGATGAAGCGGGTCTGCGTCTGGCCATTCGTCTGGATGTCACACAAGGCTTACGGATGCTCACACCTGAGTGAGCCCCATTGCGACGGAAACCTATGTGGCTTACGTTATATACATACAAGTCGGTATTCCCTACCGGCCTATGGCCTCTCTCCCCTTATCAGAGGCCTAAAGCAAGCCCCTTGTCAGGACATTTACAGCCTGTCAGGGGGCCGCTATTTTATCGGGTAATTTTACCCTCAGGTTTAGGTTGAATTTTCCGAATACCCGTTCACGTAAGAGTGAAGGCAAGTTGAATTTAAAAAGCAAAAAAGCGGTGTATACTGATTTGTGAAAGGTCGGCATTCCCTGCTGGCTTTGGTCTCATTATCCCCTTTTCCGAGACCTCGTGTGAAACCCTCTGTCAGGAAGTGAGCATCCTGCCAGAGGTTTTTTCTTTATATATCAATTTTATGCGTGTATCGCACCATCTCCACAAGCGAGTGCGGCTTCGCGCACGGCTTCGGAAAATGTTGGATGCGCATGGCAGGTCAGCGCGATGTCTTGCGCCGAGGCACCGAATTCCATCGCTACACAGATTTCGTGAATTAACTCGCCTGCGGCAGGGCCGATCAGGTGGCAACCAAGGATGCGGTCGGTTTTGGTATCGGCCAGAAGCTTGACGAAACCCTCGCCCTGAAACACTGCTTTGGCGCGTCCGTTACCCATGAAACTGAATTTTCCGGCCTTGTAATCGATGCCGGCCTCTTTGAGCTGTTCTTCGGTTTGGCCAACGCTGGCAACTTCGGGGCTGGTGTAGATCACGCCCGGAATAACATCGTAGTTCACATGGCCGTGGTTGCCAGCAATTACATCGGCAACGGCCATGCCTTCGTCTTCGGCTTTATGGGCCAGCATCGGGCCGTCTATGACGTCGCCGATGGCGAAAACGCCAGCAATATTGGTGCGCCAGTGATCATCGGTTTTGATTTGGCCGCGCGGCGATATTTCGCCGCCCAAGGCTTCGAAACCCAAACCGTCATGATAGGGTTTGCGGCCCGTAGCAAGCAAGACGACATCGGCTTCAAGGCTGGCTTCTTTGTCATTTTTACGCAGTTTATAACTTACGGTTGCTTTGCCGTTTTTGGTTGTTGCCGATTGAACAGCTGCGCCCATGACAAATTTAAGCCCTTGTTTTTTAAGACTTCTTTGAAATGTTTTTGCAAGATCGCTGTCCATTCCGGGGGTGATGTGATCCAAAAATTCCACCACTGTGACTTCTGTTCCAAGGCGGGCGTAAACGCTGCCCATTTCCAGACCGATGACACCGGCTCCGATCACCACCATGCTGTTTGGGACCTTGGGCAGGGCCAGCGCACCAGTGGAGGTGACGACGATTTTTTCATCGACTTCGACGCCTTTCAGGGGCGATGGTTCAGAACCCGATGCGATGACGATGTTTTTAGCATTATGGGTTTCATCTCCGACCGTGACCTGACCCGCACCAGAGATAACTCCCCAGCCTTTGATCCAGTCTATCTTGTTCTTTTTAAACAGAAATTCTATGCCTTTGGTGTTTTGCTCGATAACGCTGCCTTTATAGTCCTGCATCGTGGAGAAATCGACCGAAGGTGACTTGCCCATCAGGCCCATTTTGGTGAAGTTATGCGTTGCCTCATGGTACATATGGCTGGCGTGCAGCAGGGCTTTTGACGGGATACAGCCGACATTCAGACAGGTGCCGCCAAGGCTTTCGCGGCCCTCTACACAGGCGGTTTTCAGGCCAAGCTGGGCGCAGCGGATGGCGCAAACATAGCCGCCGGGGCCGCCGCCTATTACGATTACATCATAGTCTGACATGGGTGTTAACCTTTCGTTTTTTTGCCGAAACGGCGGTATGGAATGCGTATGGAACCCGTATGGAACCGGTATGGCAACCGCACGGGCAGTGGCTTATTAACCTTTTTGTCCTCAGGGGGGATATTTTGACCATTTGGAAGGCTCATAATAGGGCTGCCAGCAGCATGACAGTGGCCGCCACGATGCCGACTGTCCAGATAATTGACCGCCATGGGGTCAGCCCGAAGGCATAGGCCGGGATGTAAAGCGCGCGGGCGATGACATAGGCCCATGCGCAGTTTTGGGTGAGTGCAGTGGATTGGTTTGATAAAGTTACGACGATCACGGCAATGGTGAAAATGGCAAGACTTTCGAAGTGGTTGTTATAGGCGCGTTGCAGGCGGGCGGCGGCCCCTGTCAGGGTGATGGCCTTGTCGCGTGAGCCAAGGGCGGTTTTGATGCCGATCTGCATATCATGGGTGAGAACGTGCAAAGACATTTGAATGATTTGCAGGATGCCAGCAAGGGCAAGCGCGGTAAGCTCGGGGGTCATTGAATATCCCTTTCTGCGGCGGTTGAGAACACGGCGTTGATCTTGGTGGTTTGTGATTGTCTGATTTTCGGCGGGTCTTGCAAACCGAGGACATGCAGCAATGCGCCCAAACGGTCGGCATGGGGGGTGTCGATGCTGAGACTGTCCATGCGCAGGCCGAGGTCGGACATACCGCTGGCCGGGTGTTGCGGGCCGGTTTCGTCCCATTGCAACAATAGCGGCGCGGCCCCATCGAGCGGGATTGCACCGTCATCGGTGACGGCAAAACGCCAGCGCAGGGCGTCGCGCCTGAAAGGTGTGGCACGGCCTAGGTTGATACCAAGGGTGGCAGCTTTGCGGATGCAGCCGTCGATGTCGTCGGTGCGCAGCAGCCAAGCTTGGGTGCAGGGGAATTTGGCTTGGGCAACAGGGTTGTCCAGTTCGAACCAGCGCGGGCGGTTTGGCGCGGGGGCGTTTGGGTTGATACTGATGACTTCGGCGAATGTATCGGGGCCAAGGGCGGTGACAAGGTTATGGGTGGCCATATCGGGATGCTCGCCGCCTTTGGGGAAGGTCAGGCCGGTAAGATTGCACACGTATTGCGCACCCTCTTCGAGTGTATGGGCCGCAATGGCGATATGGTCGAAGGTGATCATCGGGCCTGTATCATTTCTGCTCGCGATCATATTGGCACCATTTCCAGTAGCGATATGCGGGCAATAGCCAGCCAAGACCGGCAATCAGCATCAATCCAAAACGTTGCCGCCCGACAAGCGGGTTTATATAAAAATCATAGATCAGAACCGCGACAATGATCAGCCACATGACAAGTTCAGAATAAAACTTGCGCTTTGGATGTACTGCCCGCCATTCTTTCAGATCCATTTTAGGCTCACAAATCCATCAACAACCGACGCGGATCTTCCAATGCCTCTTTGACCCGCACAAGGAAGGTCACGGCGCCTTTGCCGTCGACAATGCGGTGATCGTAGGACAATGCCAGATACATCATCGGGCGGATCACGATCTCGTCGTTGACCACCACGGCGCGTTTTTGGATGGTGTGCATGCCCAAGATGCCCGATTGTGGTGGGTTCAGGATCGGGGATGACATCAGGCTGCCGTAGACGCCGCCGTTCGAGATGGTAAAGGTGCCGCCTTGCATTTCGGCCATGCTCAGCTTGCCGTCGCGCGCACGGGCGCCTTTTTCGGCGATCATTTTCTCGATGGTGGAAAATGACATTTGATCGGCGTCGCGGATCACCGGCACCACCAGCCCCGTGGGTGTGCCTGCGGCTATCCCCATGTTGACGTAGTTTTTATAGACCACATCGGTGCCGTCTATTTCGGCGTTGACTTCGGGGACTTCGTTCAGCGCATGGCAACATGCTTTGGTGAAGAACGACATGAAGCCGAGTTTGACGCCGTGTTTTTTCAAAAATGCGTCCTTGTACTGGTTGCGCAGCGCCATCACGGCGGACATGTCGACCTCGTTATAGGTGGACAGCCAGGCGCCGGGGTGTTCGCATGCTTGCAAGCGGCGCGCGGTGGGTGGGCGGCGGGTGTGTGGTGGGTCGTGGGTGGGCCGATGCGGTCGGGGCCGAGCCCGTGGCTGTGGATCGCAGTGGCCTTACCAAATCGATCGCCGCGGCGGTGTCGATCGCTCAGGAACGCCATTTCAAGCGGGCGATAATCGCCCACGCCGACCTTCCCCATGCCATCGACCTGAGGGTGGTGCACGGCACGGGCATGGCCATCGCCCCCGACCGGCGACGCGACGGCTCCAACGTGATGTCGGTTCCGGCCGCAGCAGGGTTTCGATTCGCCTACGGCCCCGGATCGTTTCATGCCCACAAGGCCGAAGCCGAGCGACTCGGCCTGGCCGTGGACGTGATCGACTCCGCCGATCTCGCGTGGGATGTCGACGACCCCGACGATCTTCCCGCCGACTGGCTCGAACTGTCTTCGCGCCGGCCCGACCCGATCCCCTTGGAGGC
>CAZMMG010000135.1:0-6304 GCA_964567355.1 uncultured Neptunicoccus sp. | reverse complement strand
TCCGAAACCTTGGGCCAGCGTCAGATATATTTTATAACCGCGCAGGGATTAAAACGGCTGAACAGTTGCGCGACCTAGGGCCAGATGAGGCTTACTTCCGGTCGCTTCAATCAGGCGGCAAGCCGCATTTCATCGGCTATTATGCACTTGTGATGGGGCTACAGGGCCGCCCGTGGAATGATTGTCAGGGGGCCGAAAAGAAAGACCTGCAAAAACGGTTTGATGCGATCAAGGCGCGGTTGTCAGGCAAAGAAAAAGGCCGCTCCGAAATTGAAACGGCCTTGGATATGATGGGTGTGATTAAGAAAGCTTAACCAACCAACTTTTGACTCTCGGTCAATTGATTGCATCAATTAACCTGCCGCCTGAGTTGGTTGCTTAACCAACCAACTCTAGACCGGAGAAGAAAAACGCGATTTCTTCGGCTGCGGTTTCAGGTGCGTCCGAGCCGTGAACCGAGTTTTCACCCAAAGACAAAGCAAACTCTTTACGGATAGTGCCAGCGTCTGCGTCGGCCGGATTTGTCGCCCCCATAATTTCGCGGTTGCGCAGAATGGCGTTTTCGCCTTCCAAAACCTGCACAACAATCGGTTCGGAAATCATGAATTCACATAATTCACCAAAAAACGGGCGTTCGGAATGCACACCGTAAAATGTTTGGGCTTGGGCCAATGTCAGCTGGATGCGTTTTTGGGCAACAACGCGTAAACCGCCCGCTTCCAGTTTGGCAACGATAGCACCCACAAGGTTGCGTTTGGTTGCGTCGGGTTTCACGATTGAAAATGTACGTTCTAGGGCCATGTTTGATTTCCTTCAAAGGGCTGAATTTCTGGGTCGCAGTAACACACCGAATTCAACTTGAAAAGCCTAGAACGTTTCATGCTTGTTTGATCTTCAAGCAAATATGAAACACTGCACTACCTATAAACTGTTGGCAGCGTTTCTGATTACAAAAGCAATAAATGAAGGCAGAAACGCTATGTGTTGACAGTTCCCCTACACTATAGCAAAGCAGCCCCATGATACGTATCGATGACATTTCCTATTCCATTCAGGGCCGCCAATTGCTGGCAGGCGCTTCCGCCACCATTCCCACTGGCCACAAGGTGGGCATTGTCGGGCGTAACGGCACCGGCAAAACCACGCTGTTTCACCTGATCACCGGTAAATTGCTTCTGGATGGCGGCAAAATCAGCACCGGTAAAGGCTTGCGCATTGGCGGGGTCAGCCAAGAAGTGCCGTCAAACGAGGTCAGCCTGCTGGATACGGTGCTGGCCGCCGATATTGAGCGCGCCGCCCTGTTGGCCGAGGCCGAAACCGCGACCGATGCGCACCGCATTGGCGAGATTTATGAGCGTTTAACCGCCATTGACGCCTATTCCGGTGAAGCGCGTGCCGCAAGTATCCTCAACGGTCTTGGATTTGACCGCGAAGCGCAACTGCGTGCCTGTTCCGAGTTTTCCGGCGGCTGGCGTATGCGGGTCGCGTTAGCGGGCGTATTGTTTGCACAACCAGAAATCCTGATGCTGGATGAGCCGACCAACTATCTGGATCTGGAAGGCACCATATGGCTGGAAAGCTATCTGGCAAAATACCCCCATACGGTGCTGATTATTTCACACGACCGCACACTTTTGAATAAGTCGGTAAACTCGATACTACACTTATACGACCAGAAGCTGACGTTTTATCAGGGCAATTACGACACGTTTGACAATGTGCGTCGTGCCAAACTGGCCGAACAAGCATCGATGGCTAAAAAACAGAATGCGGCACGCGACCATTTGCAGGCTTTTGTCGACCGGTTTCGCGCCAAAGCCTCAAAAGCCAAACAGGCGCAATCACGGCTCAAAATGCTGGAGCGGATGCAACCGATTGCCTCATCGGTGGAAAACGCGGTCGCCGCGTTCAATTTCCCCGAACCGACTGAACTGTCGCCGCCGATATTGCGGCTTGACGGGGTTGATGTGGGCTATGACGGCACTGCGATTTTACGCAACCTGAACCTGCGGATTGACCAGACTGACCGAATCGCGCTTCTGGGCGCCAATGGTCAGGGTAAATCCACGCTTTCCAAACTGTTGGCGGATAAACTTCAACCAATGGACGGCAAGCTGGTTCGCTCTTCCAAGTTAAAAATAGGCTATTTTGCCCAGCATCAGGTGGATGAGCTGTATCTGGATGAAACCCCGTTGCAGCACATCCAGCGCGAACGCCCGAAAGAGGGTCAGGCGCGATTGCGCGCGCGGCTTGCAGCGGGCGGTGTTGGCAAGGAACAGGTCGACACGTTGGTGGGCAAATTATCAGGTGGGCAAAAGGCGCGATTATCACTGCTTTTGGCCACATTGGATGCCCCGCATCTGGTGATCCTGGACGAGCCGACCAACCACTTGGATATTGAAAGCCGCGAAGCCCTTTCCATTGCTTTGGCGGGGTATCAGGGCGCAGTTATTCTGGTCAGCCACGACCCGCATCTGATCAATTCCATTGCCGACCAGCTGTGGCTGGTCAAGGGCGGCACAGTGAAACCTTATCATGAGGATCTCGAAGCTTATAAAACCATGCTTTTATCTGAACGTGGTGGCGGCGGAGCGGCTAGTGAAGCCAAGAAAAAGGCCAAGGGGCCAAAGAAAAAACGCCTGTCCAATTCCGAACGGCGCAAGCTAACGCAACCTTTGCAAGAAGATGTCAGCAAATGTGAAGAGCGCATTGAAAAGCTGGAAGAGATGAAAGCAAAGCTGGCTGAGCACATGGCCGCACCTGCATTTTACGCTCCGGAAAACAGTGTAAAGGTTGAAGAATTCACAAAAAAACACAGTGAAATCTTGCAAGCGATGGAAAAAGCTGAAACCCTATGGGAACAGGCCTGCGAGGCTTTGGACAAGGCGAAAAGACGATGATGGAATTTTACATAACGGCCTTTGTAACGATATTTCTGGTGATCGACCCGGTCGGTCTGTTGCCGATGTTCATATCATTGACCGTGGGGCGCGATAACGCACGGTTAGGTATTGCCCTGCGCGCCTGCCTGATCGGCATCGGTATTTTGGCGATTTTCGGCCTTGTCGGGGCAAAGTTACTGGTCTTTGTCGGCATCGGCATGCCGGCGTTTCGCATATCAGGCGGATTATTGTTATTTTTAATCGCGGTCGAGATGCTATTTAATAAACGCAGCCAAAGGCGCGAGCAACAACAAGAAGACACCAGCAGCGATGATCCGTCCGTCTTCCCACTTGCGACCCCGCTTATTGCCGGCCCGGGGGCCATGACCTCGATGATCCTTCTGACCAACGATATGAAGGGCGACCCCAGTGCAACCGTGATCGTTATGGTGGCAATGGTCTCGGTGGTTTTCGTAGTGTTTTTGGCCTTTTTGGCAGGCGGTACGGTTGAACGTTTGATCGGCAAGGTCGGCATCAATGTTGTCACCCGTTTAATGGGGATGTTATTGGCAGCATTATCGGTGCAATTTGTAGTGGACGGATTAAAAGGGCTGGGCGTTTTCACATGAGCCCCGACAGCAAGGCCCGTGTATTTTATCTACTTATTTTATTGATCTTTATTGGCGGCAGTTATTTATATTCGCAACGTGGAAAGTTAAGCCAGACCCTGCAACAGGCTATGATCTGGGGGCTTATTTTCATTGGCGTTATCATTTCTTATGGTTTTAAGGATGTCTTAAAAGCCCAGATATACCCATGCCCTGCGGTTCAAAGCGCATCGAACAGCATCACATTGACGCGAGCCCGCGATGGGCATTTTCACGGCGATTTATCTGTTAATGGGCACAGTGTTGATTTCATCGTCGATACCGGTGCTTCGGGCATTGTTTTGTCAAAGAAAGACGCGCAAAGCATTGGAATTGATGTGAAATACCTGAATTATCTGGGAACAGCAAATACCGCGAACGGTGTTGTAGATACTGCATTTGTCAAATTGAGCGTGGTAAAACTGGGAAATTTTGTTGATTATGATGTGCCGGCATTCGTGAATAAAGGCGAATTATTCGGCTCGCTATTAGGTATGGATTACCTGAACCGTTTTTCCGAATTCAGGATCAACGGCAACACCTTGACCCTAAGCCGCTAACCATTTTTTTCCGCTTTCATTTCCCAATGCCCCGATGCTTGTGACCAGTATTTGGCAGCCACGCCTGCCCTTGTGAGGTTTTTCCAGTCATTGCGGGCGGCACCCAAAGCGGCCTCGTCATTGCCGTTGAAGATCAGGCTGACGCGCTCATATGCCGCCACTTCCTGCGCTGTGGTTTTGGCCCCCATAACCAGCATCAGGGCTTTGGCACCGTTTGCATTGCCGTCCTCGCAAGTCAACAAAATAGACTGATCGGCATCGTGCGCACCGCCGCTTATCCCATGCGGTAAAAACTGCGGGCTGTTGCCACCCCATAGCCGTGCATCCAGCCAATTCATCTGATCCTTGTCACCGCATCTGACCAGCGCACGCCAGTTGTTTTGCAACGTGCGCTCTAGCACTTGCGGCAGCATCTGTTCTAGCGGCGATGCGCTTAGGTGGTAAAAGAAAACTTCCGACATCAGTCCGCTTCATAATGATCAGCTATCAGGCGATCCAATGCCCGCACCCCCCAGCCTGTCGCACCTTTCGGGGCCAGTTCGGTTTCGCTGCTGACCAGAGCCACACCAGCTATATCGAGGTGTATCCACGGCATATCTTCTTGAATGAAACGTTGCAAAAACTGTGCTGCCGTGATCGCTCCCGCAGGACGCCCGCCAGTGTTTTTAATGTCGGCGATACGGCTGTCGATCAGCTTGTCATAGGCTTTGCCAAGCGGCATGCGCCATGCACCCTCGCGTTCCACCGCCGCCGCTTTGATAAATTTGCGCGATAGTTCGTCATTGTTGGAAAACACACCGGCGTTTTCATGGCCAAGCCCGATGATGATCGCACCTGTCAGGGTTGCCAAATTTATCACGCCTGTTGGCTTAAATGTTTCTTGCGCGTACCACAGGACATCGGCCAGAACCAGACGGCCCTCGGCATCGGTATTGATCACTTCGATAGTGTCGCCCTTCATCGATGTCACCACATCGCCGGGGCGTTGCGCATTGCCGTCGGGCATGTTTTCAACGATGCCAACCAGCCCCACAACGTTGGCTTTGGCTTTGCGCAGGGCCAAGGTTTTCATCACGCCGGAAACCACGCCGGCACCGCCCATATCCATGGTCATTTCTTCCATGCCGGCCGCCGGTTTGATGGAAATACCGCCCGTGTCAAACACAACCCCTTTGCCAACAAGGGCAAAAGGTTGCTCATCACCGCCGCCCTGCCATTCCATCACCACCAGTTTAGACGGGCTACGCGAGCCCTGCCCCACACCCAACAACGCCCCCATGCCGTGCTGTTCCATATCCGTCTCTTCCAGAACCGTCACTTTAAGCCCCAGGTCTTTTAACGCCAGCAAACGCTTGGCAAATTCTTCGGTTGTCAAAACATTCGAAGGTTCGCCAACCAGATCACGGGTAAAAAACACCCCTTCGGCCACCGCCGCTTTGGGCGCATAATCCCGTACTGCCTCATCCGCCTGATTGGCCATCACTGTTATGGCCCCCTGTCTGGGTGCATCCGAGGTTTTGTGATCGTGAAAATGATACTGGCGCAAGGCGCAGCCAAAAGCGATTTCAGAGGCGCGTTTGCCCGTGCCTGTTATAATCAACAAATCCGCCCCACCGGCGGCTTTGGCCAGATTGGCACCAGCAAGACGGGCATCGTCCACCGTGACGCGTTTGGGCATTTTGACAACCAGTACATCCGAGGCCTTCATCCCGGCAGGCATTGACATCACGTGACATGCCGCATTGGACATATCTTCAAAAATTTTACTTTCAGCCAAACGCGTAAGACTGCGTTTCATCAGCTTGTTCACACGGCGCGCACCCAGTCCGATTTGACCCGTCGGAGACATGAAAACGGCAACTTTACCTTCAAATTCTGCGATACTATCCAGATCCGACTCAATGAATTTGGGGGTGACAGGTGTGTTCATAATGCTGCTCCTCGGCAAGATGTTTCGTATTTCACAATACCTAGCGTGAAACAAAGCTTTTGACCACAAGGGACTGTTGTCCTAGATAAAATTCCTGTAAAGAAGTTTAAACTCTGTTTGCTGCCTGGGGGGCGTGCGCGCGTGACACATGTTGATCGTTATATTATGCGTCAGCTCATCGGGCCGTTTTTGTTTTTCCTGTTCGTATTCGGTGGTATTCTTTGGCTTAATCAGGCCCTTTTGATGATCAACGTGGTCATAGACAATGGCCAACCGGGAATGGTG
>CAZMMG010000134.1:0-6454 GCA_964567355.1 uncultured Neptunicoccus sp. | reverse complement strand
CACACAACGGTTTCCGCCAAAGTGACACGCGCGCTATACGCCGCCTCAGCCGACAAGGGGGTTGGCTTTGTCGATGCACCGGTTTCAGGCGGGCAGGCCGGTGCTGAAAATGGAGTTCTGTCGCTGATGTGTGGCGGCGATCAGGTGACTTACGATCAGGCCGAGCCAATCATTGCGGCCTATGCGCGGATTTGCAAACGGATTGGTGAAAGCGGTGCCGGCCAAATGACCAAAATGTGCAACCAAATCGCTATTGCGGGTCTGGTGCAGGGCCTGTCAGAAGCCTTGCATTTTGCGCAAAAAGCCGGTCTTGACGGACGCGCTGTGGTTGAGGTGATCAGTCAGGGGGCGGCCGGTAGTTGGCAAATGTCGAACCGCTATGAAACCATGCTGGACGATCAGTTTGAACACGGGTTTGCCGTTGACTGGATGCGTAAGGATCTGGGTATTTGTCTGGATACCGCGAATGAAACCGGCGCAAGCCTGCCAGTGACGGCCCTTGTTGACCAGTTTTATAAAGATGTGCAAAACATGGGTGGCAATCGCTGGGATACGTCATCCTTGATCAAACGCTTGCTCTAGAAAAAGCTTCAATATAACAAATAATAGTGATTATGGGGCAAATGGTTATGTTGTAACTGCCGAATGGTTATATTGTAACTTTAGGTAGGTAATAGATTACCTGTCATAGATCGGAGGGCCTATATGGGTGCAAAATCGTTGTCTCTTTTTGATCGGCTTCTGGAGTGGCTCGGTCGCAGAATGGCAGGCAAGCTGCAGGAGCAAACCTCTGGTTATAATCCGTATACGCCATCTGATTTTGCCACCCTGTCCAAGACGTTACAGCCCGGTGATGTTCTATTGGTTGAAGGCAATGAACGGATTTCCAGTGTTATCAAATATCTGACCCAATCGACATGGTCACATGCCGCAGTTTTTGTCGGCGACAGTTTACCAATTCCCAAAGGGGAAACCGAGCGGCCAAGGTTGATCGAAGCCAATGTCGGCGAAGGCTGTATTGCTGTTCCGCTGTCGAAATACACCACCTATAACACCCGTATTTGCCGTGCAGTAGGATTGAGCGATGATGAGCGTGAAACGGTCGTAAACTTCATGATCTCCAAGCTGGGGCTGCGATATGATTTGCGCAATATTTTTGACCTTCTACGTTTCTTTTTTCCAACCCCGCCGATACCGGTACGCTGGCGCCGCCGTATGCTGGCGATGGGTTCGGGTGATCCCACACGCGCGATATGTTCGTCCCTGATTGCACAGGCTTATCAATCAATTCACTATCCGATTTTGCCCAAAATTCGTGTAAAGGGCGACACTGGTAACTATGTCCGTCAAGAGATTTACCACATTCGGCACCATTCGCTTTTTGCGCCGCGCGATTTCGATCTGTCGCCCTTTTTTGAAGTGGTAAAACCGACCATAGCAGGCGGTTTTGATCCGCATGATCTGGTTTGGGAAGACTCGGATGGACCCTTGCCTGAATAGTATATGGTTTTTTGTTTAAATGGTGCCCGAGGGTAGATTTGAACTACCGACACGAGGATTTTCAGTCCACTGCTCTACCCCTGAGCTACTCGGGCACTTTTCTGCATCAGCTTTAAAACCAACGCTGGGTCGGGGCGTTTTAGGATAGGGGCGACATGCTGGCAAGAGGGAATATGGCTTGTCAGTGTAATTTCTGGTTTTCGGGCTTGAATGCGGTTGGGAGGCTGTCTTCATCGTCGGTCTCGGTTGCCGCAATGGCATATCCGCCTGTCAGCCATTTGCCCAAATCGATGTCGGCGCAGCGTTTGGAGCAAAAAGGGCGGTATTTTGCATCCGCTGATTTTTTGCAAATTGGGCAGGCCATGGTCACAGCACCTCTGATAGGGGCAGGCGTTCGCGTTTTCGTTGCAACTCATAATGCCCCAGAGGGGTCCATCCGACAAGGATGGTGTCGATGCTGTCAGCTTTGAAGGCGCGACGCAACTGGGTTTCTATTGTTCGCCGCTCGGCCTTTGGGGAGGGGGCGAAGTCGATAACGATTTGGCCGCCAAGGCCGCGCAGGCGCAGTTGGCGCGGCAGGTCTTTGGCGGTTGCAATATTGGCTTTCAACCCTGCGGAAAGCGAAAAATCGCTGCCGGTGTTGACGTCTACGGCGATGAGTGCACGGGTCGGTTCGATGACCATCGAGGCCCCGCCTGACAAGGCGCATTCGGGGCGTTCCAACGCGTGAATGAAATCCCAGACGCCCAAGGTTTCAAAGCACTCTTGGTCGCTAATCACCTGATCTATATCACCCCAATTGGCCCATGCGGTTTCGGCGGCATCCGGAGCGTCGAGCAACAGTTCCGGTCCGCCTGTGGTGTCATCAAGCACCGCATTTGCGCCTTGTAGCATGGCCGCGATATTGGCGTATATGTCGCCCGCATCCGCAGCTTCACAGGCCGAGCGCAGGATCAGGCCACAATTTTCAGGCGCGTCTTCAAAGGCGTCATGGGCAATTTCGTGCAAGCGCAGGCGTTCATCCTCATTGTGGATGCTGCGGGCAATATTGATACCCGGTGCGTTCGGTGTGACAATAGCGTAACGGCTTTTGAATAGCAGTTTGTTAACAACAGGCGTGGCTTTACCGACCTCGGCATGTGTGCTGGCCTGAACCAGCAGCGTGGCCCCGGGGGCGATTCCCCTGGCCTGTTTCAGGAAACCTTTTTGACCCTGCCCCAAATCAAGGATAATCCCGTTCTGGCCTTTCATCGCGCGCGTCGCTTTTGCGCGGTAAATAGCGTTCGGTCGCGGGCGGTCATGGCGCGGGTCAATCAGCAGATCGTGTAACTTTCCGTCCTGCAACAAAGCAGCGGCTTTGCGCCCGTCAATGTTGTCGATGGCAACGATGCGGCCCTTTTTCATGGTGTTTCCAACTCATAATTCAAACGGTATCCGGCACCTTGCAAAAGCGCTGCGGTTTCGGCCAAAGGCAAGCCAACGACGTTGCTGTATGAACCGTTGATCCAAGGGATAAAGGCCGACGCCAACCCTTGAATGGCGTAACCGCCGGCTTTGCCTTGCCATTCGTCCGAGCGGATGTAGGCGGAAATCTCTGCGTCTGACATGTGCTTGAATTTCACCGCAGTCACTGCGTGTTTTTGTAACAGACGGTCGCCTGATTTTACCGAAATTGCGGTGATGACTCGGTGACGGCGTCCCGATAAAATATTCATAAATTCAACGGCTTGAGAGGCATTTTCCGGTTTTTCCAGAATCCGCCGCCCGACCGCGACAACGGTGTCCGCAGATAACACGATTTCATCGCTTGCATGGGGTATGGCGCGGGCTTTTTCTGTGGCCAGACGGCGTGCATAGGTCAAAGGCAGCTCGGCCTTTAGCGGCGCCTCAATGATGTCGGCGGGGCGGATGCTGGCCGGTCGGACACCGATCTGCGCCAGCAGTTCCAGCCTGCGCGGGCTGGCGGAACCCAGAACCAGTTTCATAGCTTATTTATAACGGTAATTGATGCGGCCCTTGCTAAGGTCGTAAGGTGTCATTTCGACCTGAACCTTGTCGCCTGCAAGCACGCGAATGCGGTTTTTACGCATTTTGCCCGCAGTGTGGGCGATAATTTCATGGCCGTTCTCTAGCTCTACCCGAAATGTCGCATTCGGCAAAAGCTCGACAACGACACCATCGAATTCGAGAAGTTCTTCTTTAGCCATGTTTACTCCTAATATATCAGTGTTCGGGGGCATTTGCCGCCCATGCGTGGCTTACATGATGCGCTTTGCACCAAAACACAAGTAAAAAGGCTGTTTCTGCGATGTTTCAAGGCGTTAACATAGGTTAATTGCCACAAGTCTGGGGTAAATGGGGCGTATGGTTTACGCCGAGAAAATATAGGGGTGGTTTTGGCGGGGTTTTGTTGAGGAAGGTTAATTCTTTGATATAATCAGTGCTCAGGCTACGGTTTCCATAAACCGCCGCTTGATATTGGCGATGATGTGGTCGCGCACCGCGCGGTATGATCCCAGTTTGGCGTCACGGCTATCGCCTGCCCCCGTAGGGTCGGCAGTTTCCCAGTATTCCACATCCACTGCGTGATTTTTGGTCAGCTCGGTGATGCGCCGGTACGATGTCGGTGACAGGGCCACCACCAGATCAAAACTATCCAGACGATCGCCCCAGTCTTCGAGATCTTCGAATGAGCGAACCGTGTGTTGGGATATTTCAATGTCCAGCTCCTTGCAAACTGCGACAGCAAAACCGTCGATGTCATGATCGCTTTTCACTCCTGCGGATTGCACGAATATCCGGGTGCCGACCAGGTTTTTCATCAGGGCCTCGGCCATGGGCGAGCGGATCGAGTTGTGATCACAACAAAACAGTACGGCAGTTGGGGTGTCGGTTGTCATATCTACCCCCTGAAATGCAAGACACAGATCAAGGTAAACAGTCGCCTTGCCGTGGTCTTGTCGGTTTCGATTTTGCCCATCAAGCGTTCTTGTACCAAAAGCCCGCCTTCGTTGTGGATACCGCGCCGGCCCATATCAATGGCTTCGATTTGGGCGGCGGGCAAGGATTTGACCGCGTCGAAATAGGCCTCGCAGATCTGGAAATAGTCTTTGATTGTGTTGCGAAACGGCGACAGGGACAAATGGAATTCGGCAGCCTTTTCGCCCTGTTCAGTCAAAACATTGAACACCAGACGTTTGTCGCGGATCGACAGGGTCAGTTTATAGGGCCCGCCAGGGGTGGGGTTATCGCCTTTGTCGGGCAGGCCGAAAACATTGTCTTCGAGAAGGTCATAAATCGCGATTTTGCGCTCTTGATCCACCTCGGGTGTCGGGGCGGGCAGGCCTGTGTCATCCAGATCAATATGGGTAAGGTAGGAAATATCAGCCATTTTTGCCTTCGTTCAATTGGTCCAGTCGCACGCGTACTGACAGGCCGTGGGCGCCTAGGCCTTCCGAGTTTGCCAGCGTTTCGGCTGTGGGGCCGATGGCGGCTAGTGCGTTTGGGGTCATCTTGGACAATGTTGTGCGTTTCATAAAGTCCAAAACCGACAGGCCAGAGGAAAACCTTGCCGAGCGGGCGGTGGGCAACACATGGTTGGGGCCGCCGACATAATCGCCGACCGCCTCGGGCGTCCATGCGCCGATGAATATCGCGCCTGCATGGCGAATTTTTCGCGCAAAGATTTCAGCATCGGTTACGCAGAGTTCCAGGTGTTCGGGGGCGATGCGATCGCTTAGTTGGGCCGCCTGATCCAGATCATCGACAAGGATGATGGCGCCGTAATCCTGCCAACTGCGGGCGGCGATTTTGCGCCGTTCCAAGGTTTCCAGACGGGCTGCGATTGCGGCTGTTACCTGATCAGCAAGCTGTGTGTCATCGGTGATCAGTATCGCTTGTGCGCTTGTGTCGTGTTCAGCCTGGCTGAGCATATCAAGCGCAATCCAGTCGGGGTTATTGTCTTTGTCGGCAATTACCAGAATTTCCGATGGCCCGGCGATCATATCAATACCGACAGTGCCATAAATCCGGCGTTTGGCAGCGGCGACATAGGCATTGCCAGGGCCGGTGATTTTATCGACCTTGACGATGGTTTTTGTGCCATATGCCATGGCAGCAATCGCTTGCGCGCCGCCGATGCGGTAAACGGTTTCGACCCCCGCAAGACGGGCAGCCAGCAGTACAAGCGGGTTGTAATGGCCGTTCGGGGTGGGTGCGCAGATGCATAAATGATCAACGCCGGCAACCTTGGCGGGGATGGCGTTCATCAGCACCGATGACGGATAAGAGGCAAGACCGCCCGGCACATACAGACCGGCAGCGTCCACCGCTGACCAGCGCCAGCCAAGATGTGCGCCTGTGGCGTCTTGCCACCATGCGTCTTCAGGGAGTTGTTTTTCGTGATAAGCGCGGATGCGGTCGGCAGAAAGGCGCAATGCTTCGGCCTGGACTTCGGAGACTTGCCTGATGGCGGCGTCTATTTCGGCGGCTGTGAAAGCCAGCGTTTCGGCGGTAAGCTGCAAGTGGTCAAATTTGGCGGTCAGATCAATCACGGCAGCATCACCGCGTGTGCGCACGTCCTTGATGATGGCGGCAACAGTGTCGTCGACCTCGGGCGTGGTTTCGCGTTTGTTGCTTAGAAAAGATGTGAATTTAGCTTCGAAATCGGTGTCTTTTGTGTTCAAGAATACGGGCATTAGGTTAGTCCAGCGCGTGTTTGGGGGCAGATTTGGAAATTGCCGCATAGGGTTTGGTTACGTCTTTGAGGGTGGCGTCCAGACATTCAACATTAAGGGCCAATGCGCCGTCGCCTGCCAGGGTGAAAACCAGCTTGCCGGTGCCGTCAGGCCCCGCTTCAAAATCAATTGAAAGGATCGAGATGATCTGATCCTTGTTGTGGCGGTCAATGCCCATCGAGGCGATGGTTTCGACGCTGTCGATGACCAGTATGGAT
>CAZMMG010000133.1:0-6464 GCA_964567355.1 uncultured Neptunicoccus sp. | reverse complement strand
GGTGACGGTGGCAGCGACTAGTCTTAAATATATTGTGGCGGGTAAGTTTCCACATGCAACATGCCCTTGTTGATACAGATCTCTTACTCTTGATTTGTTAGGAAATTTTATCCATCACGTATGTGACCTGCCTTGCTTATGTAAGGCAGGTCACAGTTAATTATACTGTAGGTACCAAGTTAATTATACTGTAGGTACTAAGTAATATCAGTGGGATGGCACAGGTGGACTTTAAAAGGATAATTTGTTTGGCGGCCTTTTGTGCCGCATTTAGTGCGCCAGCCTGGGCTGACGGTAATGATTATGTTGCGGCGGTAAAGCAACAACTACAGGACCAAGGCTATAAAATCACCGAAATGACCAAGACGTTTTTGGGGCGCGTCCGGTTTGAAGCAAAACGTGATACAGTTAGGCGCGAGATTGTAATCAATCCCAGAACAGGTGAAATTTTACGCGATTTGAACCGAACGATTACGGGTGCGGTTGTGGTGGTTGTTCCGGTTGAAAAACCAGAGTTGCCAAAGGCTGCCGTTATTGATGAAAATCCAGAAACGCCAGAAAATATTACCGACGATGATGCAAGTTCGACCGAAAGTACCGAGTCTGACATCGAAGGTTCGGATGTCGGGAGCGAAAGCAGTTCTGATGCTGGAAGCAGTGACAGTGGCAGTGACAGCGGTGATGCTGGAAGCAGTGACAGTGGCAGTGACAGCGGTGATGCTGGAAGCAGTGACAGCGGCAGTGACAGCGGTGATGCTGGAAGCAGTGGCAGTGGTGATGGCAGTGGTGATGGCAGTGGCGATGGCGGTGATGGTAGCGGTGGCGATTAAAAGAATATAAAGAATATAAGGTATATTTAAAAATATATCCTAGAGGCATGGATTGAAACATAAGAGTAAACCTAAAGAAACCGGGATCATCATTGCGATGGTCTTTTTGGTGCAATTGCTACTGACAGGATTTTTCCTGTTTGATTTGCTGTCCAGTCAATTTGCACTAAGCGCGTCGCCGCTGCCTTGGCAGGTGCGTGAATATATTGAGCTGGCGGCGGCTTTGGGTCTGCTGATCGGGATTTGTGTCAGCTTTTACGAGTTAGTCACAACACGCCGCAGCATACGGCACTTACATTCCCGTATCAGAGTGGCATCCTCGGCGTTTTATGATCTGGTCGAAGATGAGTTCAGCGGTTGGGGCCTAAGCCCGAAAGAGCTTGATGTGGCGATTTTTATTCTGAAAGGTTTAAGCAATTTGGAAATATCGCAGATCACCGACAAAAAAGAGGGAACGGTAAAAGCGCAGGTCAATTCTATTTTCCGTAAAGCGGGAGTGTCGAACCGTAGCCAGTTTGCCTGTTATTTCATTGAAGTATTGCTGCAAGAACCGCTTATTGAGGCGGCTGAATAGGCTGCGGCCAAGGGTGATCAGGTTTGAAACTGCGCGTAAATGCGACCGGGATTGAAAGGCATGTTGAAAGGGCCAATCGCTAACCCGAACGCATGTGAAACAATAAAGCCGCAGCCTGGGCGCGCGTTTTCATGTTTTTGCGGTGCTTTCCCTTGACAAAACCCGTGCAAACTTGTGTATCCACCCCAGTCTAATTACCCCTGAAAGGGATACCAATGCACGTTTACCGTAGCCATACATGCGCTGATCTGAATGCCTCGAATGTGGGCGAAACCGTTCGTCTTTCGGGATGGGTGCACCGGGTGCGCGATCACGGCGGTATATTGTTCATTGATTTACGCGACCATTACGGCATTACCCAAGTTCTGGCCGACCCCGACAGCGCTGCGTTTTCAGCGTTGGAAAAGGTGCGCGCCGAGTGGTGCATTCGCATCGATGGGGTGGTTAAGGCGCGTGCGACCGAGTTGGTAAATCCGAAGCTGCCAACAGGCGAGATCGAGATTTTTATCCGCGATATGGAAGTTCTGGGGGCTTCAGCCGAGCTGCCTTTGCAAGTGTTTGACGAGCCGGATTTCCCCGAAGAGACCCGGCTGAAATACCGTTTTCTGGATTTGCGTCGCGAGACATTGCACAACAATATCATTCTGCGTTCAAACGTGGTCAAATCCATTCGCCAACGTATGGATGCACAGGGCTTTAACGAGTTCCAGACCCCGATTATCACCGCATCTTCGCCTGAAGGGGCGCGGGATTTTCTGGTGCCGTCGCGTCAGCATCCGGGTAAATTCTATGCGCTGCCGCAGGCCCCGCAACAGTTCAAACAGATGATCATGGTGGCGGGATTTGATAAGTATTTCCAGATCGCCCCGTGTTTTCGTGATGAAGACCCGCGCGCCGACCGATCACCGACCGATTTCTACCAACTCGACTTGGAGATGTCTTTTGTCGATCAGCAAGATGTGTTCGACACCATCGAGCCGGTGATGAAAGGTGTGTTTGAAGAGTTCGGCAAGGGTCGGCCCGTTAGCCAAGACTGGCCGCAGATCAGCTATAAGGATGCCGCGCTTTGGTATGGCACCGACAAGCCCGATTTGCGCAACCCGATCAAGATGCAGGTTGTGTCCGAGCATTTCGCTGGTTCCGGTTTCAAGATTTTTGCTTCTATTCTGGAAAATGAAGGTACGGAAATTCGCGCCATTCCCGCGCCTACGGGCGGCAGTCGCAAGTTTTGTGACCGGATGAACGCGTTCGCGCAAAAAGAAGGTTTGCCCGGTATGGGCTATATTTTCTGGCGTGATCAGGGGCAGGGCATGGAAGCCGCCGGCCCCTTGGCCAAGAATATCGGGCCTGAACGTACCGAAGCAATTCGGGTGCAACTGGGCTTGGAAGTTGGCGACGCCGCATTTTTCCTTGGCGGTAAACCTGCCGCTTTCGAAGGGGTTGCGGGCCGTGCGCGCGTTGAAATCGGCGAACAGCTGGGCCTGAGTAACAAAGACAGTTTCGAATTTGCATGGATCGTCGATTTCCCGATGTACGAGCGCGATGCGGAAACCGGCAAAGTTGATTTCAGCCATAACCCGTTTTCGATGCCCCAAGGCGGCATGGCGGCACTGGACGCGGATGATCCCGAAACCATATTGGGCTATCAATACGATCTGGCGTGCAACGGCTACGAGCTGATCTCGGGCGCGATCCGTAACCACCGCCCTGAAATTATGTATAAGGCGTTCGGCATTGCCGGTTACCCACAGGAAGAGGTGACCAAACGCTTCGGCGGTATGGTCAACGCCTTCACATTTGGCGCCCCGCCCCACGGTGGCTGTGCTGCCGGTATCGACCGCGTGGTGATGCTGCTGGCCGACGAGGCCAATATTCGCCAAGTGATCATGTTCCCGATGAACCAACGCGCTGAAGACCTGATGCTGGGCGGCCCATCCGAGCCAACCAACGAGCAGTTGCGCGAGCTGGGCTTGCGGGTTATTCCGCGCGAGGATTAGGCTTGAAGCCCGTACATCTTCGTTGAAGCGGGTTGAAGGCGGACAAGTCCGGTTCGGATGGTGAAAACTGGTTTTTACTTCACGCTGTGCGCCAAACTTGCGATGCCGAATATCGAGCCGATGACACCGAATATGGTATTGACGGTTGCAAGTGGTGCTTCGCTGACCAGAACCGTATCATTGGAATTGATCGCGAAACGTCCGGCACTGAACAACCCGTCCGATGAGGTCAGGTCAATGACGAACACAGAACGGGCATTGCTCGGGCCGCTCATGTCTTTACTTACGGCAGCTTCGGGATATTCGCGCAGGATCAAAATACCTTTGGGGTTTGCACGACTGTCGGAAATTCCCCCGATCAAGGACATGGCGTCAAGGTATCCTTTGCGGTTGCGTGACAGCTATCAGGCCAAAGGGCCGGTGATCGAGGGTAATGTCACCATTGGTGGGGGCGTAGTGCTGTGTCCCAATGTGCGGATCGGCAAGGGCAGTTTCATTGCAGCGGGCAGTGTCGTGACCAAAGATGTGCCCGAAAACAGCCTTGTAAAGGGTAATCCCGGGCGGGTAAGCGCGTTGCCTGAAAAACTGCAAGAGCAAAATATGGCATTGTCTTGGCGCAAGTTCCAAGACCCTAAGACAGGAAAACTGCAATGACGTTTCATATTGGTATTATCGGTTGTGGCAAACAGGCCGAAAAGCACATCATGGGGCTGCGTGCAAACGGTGTTGAAAATATCACCGTGGCGGATATTTCCGCTGAGGCGGCCAATAATTTTGGCCAACGCATGAAGGTTCAAGTCGCGACCAGTGTTGATGCCCTGATCGCATCGCCAGATATTGGGGCCGTGGATATATGCACCCCGACCCCGTCACATGCGCCACTTATTTTGCAGGCGATTGCACAGGACAAGCACTATCTGGTTGAAAAACCTCTGGCAGCCGATTTGGCCGAGGCCAAAGCAATAGCCACTGCCACAAAACAGGCGGGGCTGGTTGGTGCGGTGGGGTTTACCTACCGGTTTGCCCCGGCCTTGGTTGCGATAAAGGCGGTTATTGATCGCGGTGATTTGGGGCCTATTTCTTCCAGTACATTACGCATCGGTGGGCGCGGTTCCCATGCTGTTTGGAAGCACCAAACAGCGATGGGTGGCGGGGCAATCCGTGAAATGCTGGTTCATATGATCGATCTTGCAGTTTGGTATTACGGCTCGATTGAAACAGTGCAGGTTCTGGCCTGTGATCAGCATTATCCCGAACGGACGATAGGCGGCAAAACCGTAACCGTTGACGCAGAGGACTATGTGCATGTTAAACTGATCTCGAAAGCGGGTCAGGTAATAACGATTTTATCGGATTTCACCACGCCGTCTTTTGTGCAGTTCGCGGAAGTGGAAGGGGCGGGCGGCATGGCGTTTGGCTCCATTCAACCCCAGTTCACCCCGTTTGTCTGGAAAAGCACCAAAGGGGAAAGCTATCCGGCAGGTAAAACCGACCTGGATATCGAGAGCCGAAATATCGTGGCGGATTTGACCGGTGATTTTCTGGCGGCGCTTGAGGGAAAATCCACGCCACGGTGTTCAGTTCAAGATGCTGTAGAAGTGCAGCGTGTGTTGGAGTTGGTGATAGAACAAAGCCAATGCCGGGCTTGGGTAGGTGAAGCGGGAGGATCGTGTGAAGGTACCTAACAAAAATTTATTACAGCAAGGGGTTGAGGCCCTGAATGCCTCTGCCCAAAGGCCGACAAGCCGTCCTGATCTGGTTTTGGTCACTGGTGCGCCGCGAACCGGAACCAGTTTGGCCCAGATGGTTTTATGCACCGGCAACAATGTAAATCCCTATATCTCTGAAGCGGCACCGCTATACAGTTTGGTTAAATCGACAAGCGAGATTATCGACCACTACAAAAGATTTCCGAATGACTATTTCAACACGGAATCGGATATGAAAAAGGTTTTGGCACAGGAATACGATCTGTTTTTTGATGCCTGCAAGCACAGATATAATGCCGGTACGCTGGTGTTCAAAAGCCCGGCAATAGCCCCGTTTCTGCCAACGCTTTTTCAAACTGTGCGGCAAACCATATATACGCTGGTAATGGTGCGTGATCCGTTTCAGACGCTTTCATCATTACTAAGATGGCGCGATAAGGCGGCTGAGGCAGGTCAACCGACAATTTATAGCGCTGTCCCTATTCAGGTTCTGGCCAAGCATATAGTGCGTCATTACGGATTTGTGACAGATCTGGTTTTGCCTGCATCAAAGCATGTCAAATTCTGTAAGTTTGAAACACTTTTGAACCACCCTGACAAAACCCAGCAAGATCTGGGAAATTGGAGTGGGCTTCAGGGGCTGGATTACGCGGGCAACCTAAGCACCAAAACACAAAATACCGCTTTTTCACATACGAAATATTTTGGTTCCGAAATCTCCAAAGAGCCGCTGTCGCATGTGCTTCACCCGGAAGTTTTGGCCAATAAAGACGAGCTGAGTGTCATTTTTTATTATTATTGCGCGGCATTCGATTATGAAAATATGGCCGGGAGCAAGGGCTCGTTCATGCCTACAGACAGCTTGAACCGGATTTTGAATCAGGACTTGAAAGTATATTCAGCGGTTGGGAAATCAACCACGAAAATGGTGCGGATAAACAATGAAGCAAAATTCGCAATATTACAAAAAGCAGAAACCGCAAAGCAGATGCATGTTGAACGATATGAAAATTTGCTGGAGCGTTTCAAGGCACAGGCCGCGCAGAATAAGGAAACCTGCAAGCTTGTCGAGACACATAAGAATACGGTACAGAAGTTTGCCAAAAAGCACACAGACTTACAGACAAAGCTCAGCGAGCAGGCGGATAACATCCATGACCTTCGCAAGCAGGTTGTGCTGCACAAGAGTAGGGCACAGAAGTTTGCCAAAAAGCACACAGACTTACAGACAAAGCTCAGCGAGCAGGCGGATAACATCCATGACCTTCGCAAGCAGGTTGTGCTGCACAAGAGTAGGGCACAGAAGTTTGCCAAAAAGCACACAGACTTACAGACAAAGCTCAGCGAGCAGGCG
>CAZMMG010000132.1:0-6488 GCA_964567355.1 uncultured Neptunicoccus sp. | reverse complement strand
ACCGTACAATGTGGAGAAAGGACAAGTTCCAAGGCTGGGGCCCGCAGACGGGCCAAGCGGGGGCGGCGGGCACATGTTGTATTGAAGATGGCTTCGCCGCGCTTGATATCACCGCCGACGATTTTTTTGGTTGCATAGTCGATATACTGCGACATGTCGATTTGACCCTTGCTTACGAAGTTCGCCAGATCCGCCAGATATTCTTCAGCCAGCAGGTCGCCGTAGCCGTGATCATCATCGGTCATGATCGCGACAATATCCGCCGGATCAGCATCGGCCATGCCGTCAACGCCTTTGATTCCCGTATAGTGCGAGCCAGACGCGTAGCCGCCATCCGCACCCTTGTAGTCCCAACCGTGGCACTCTTTGCAGCGCCATGTGGTGCCGCCGGCCTTCTTGCCTTCGTCCGGATAGAGGAGATGGGTTTCGTCGGGTTCTTCTGCGCCAATGACCTTCCACCACTCATCATACAAGAGACCACCGCGCGCCACCGAGTAGCTTAGATCCTGCGCGTCAGCCCGGGTTGGAACCATCGGTAAGCTAAGAACAAGTGCCGCACCAAAAACGGCAATTGGGATCATTGGGATCATAGTTCTGTTTTTAAGTAGATTCTTTAACGTTGTGAAATCTCCATTTGGTTATTATGACGGCGAATCATCGCACACTTGGTGCCGTGATACCCTTGCCTTGGACTGTCCTTGATCTAAGTCAAAATATTGAACCCGACGCGTATTTATTCCGCTCAGGCTGTCAATAAGCGTTTAAATGAAACCCACCTTGCGCAGCCCATCAAAGCGGATGATGCTGTTCGTCGGTTTTTACTCTGCTGTAGATAGTTCAAAGAAATGAATGTTCTGCTATCATCTAAAGCTGCTTCACAGTAACCGCCCCAAAAAAGGTGGTACCCCGCAATGTAAACGGCAGAGTAATACTAGACCAAAGTAACGGCGGCATTATGTTGTCACGGGCAGCGTAAAGTTGTCCACTTTGGCCCTTTCGTTCCCATAGCCGTTCCCCTTTTGCGCATAATACGCGGCTAAAGGATCGGCACAATTTCGCGACAAGTCCACTATGACAGATGTGCCCAAATATTTAGATCCGCAATCCACCTCGCTGCAACCATCATATTTTGGTTATGAGTCCCGACCCTAAGGGGCGGCTAATATCTAACATTTCACCCGTCGCATTTTAGGATCATAAAGCGGTGCAAGACTGACAGAGCAAGGCACGCGTTCGTTTGCCACATCCAGCTCATAATTGCCCGCCATGACATAACCCGCGTCAACCCCAACCGCATCACGGACATAGCCCAGCCCGATGGATTTGCCCAAAGTGTGGCCGTATCCAGCTGAACTTAACCAACCCACACGCTTGCCGTCCCTATAGACGGTTTCGCGCCCTGAAAGGATTACATCACCATTGGTCACAAAGGTTGCCAGCAGCTTTTTCACACCCTTTGAACGCTGTTCTTCAACCGCCGCACGACCCTTGAAATCAATGTTTTTCCTGATCTTCACAGCCCAACCAAGACCCGCTTCATCAGGCGTATGATCGGGGCCTATGTCCGCCCCCCAAGCGCGGTAACCTTTTTCCAGCCGCAGGGTTTCTATTGCGCGGTAGCCTGCATTGATCAGCCCGTGTGCCGCCCCTGCCGTGTGCAAAGCGGCATAGACCGTTGCGGCATATTCCACTGGCAGGTGCAATTCCCAACCCAGTTCACCCACATAAGTCACCCGCAATGCCTGCACAGGGCAACCGGCAATCCCAATGGTTTTAGCCATCCCGAACGGAAATCCTGCATTACTGACATCGCCCTTTGTTACCGCCGCCAGAATATCACGTGCCTTTGGCCCCATCAGCGACAAAACCGCATTGGACGAAGTTATATCGAACAGTTGCGCATTCATGCCTTCAGGGATATTGCGCGAAATCCAGTTGAAATCATGAGTGGCAAAGCCAGTGCCGGTGACGATATAAAATTCATCCTCGGCAATGCGCAAGACGGTCAGATCACACTCTATCCCGGCGCGATCATTCAACATTTGTGTGTAAATCAGTGATCCAACAGGTTTCGCCACATCATTGGCGGCAATCCAGTTTAATGCGGCTTCTGCATCGGGGCCTTTGAGTGCAAACTTGGCGAAAGAGGTCTGGTCAAACAATACCGCCGCTTCACGCGCTGCTTTATGTTCACGCCCTACAGCATCATGCCAATTTGGCCGCTCAAAGGTATAAATATCATACTGCACCTCGCCCTTGCCTATATCCGCAAACCAGTTGGGCCGTTCCCATCCCAGTTTTTCACCAAACACTGCACCTTCCGCCAATAGCGTATTATAAAGTGGTGACTTGCGGCACGGACGGCCACTGTCGTGTTCTTCAGACGGCCACGCCATGGTGTAATGCTTGCCGTAAGCCTCCATCGTGCGGGTGCGGATCCAGTCGTCATCAAAATGCGGTCGGCCAAAACGGCGGATGTCCGCAGGCCACAGATCAAATGGAGGCTCGCCTTTGGCAACCCATTCCGCCAGTGCCATGCCCGCCCCGCCGCCTGCAGCAATACCGAACGCGTTGAACCCCGCCCCGACAAAGAAATTCTTCAGCTCGGGGGCTTCGCCCAAAATGAAATTGCCGTCGGGCGTAAAGCTTTCAGGGCCGTTGACCAGCTCTTTGATCCCAGCGGTTTCCAATGCGGGAACACGCCCCAAAGACAGCTCCATCAACTGTTCAAAATGGTCAAAGTTGCTGTCCAGTAATGAGTAATGAAAGCCTTGTGGTACAATCCCGCCACGGGCCCAACTAATCGGGTTCGGCTCGTACCCCCCCATCACCAAACCGCCTACCTCTTCTTTGTAATAAGTTAGCCGATCAGGGTCGCGCAGGGTTGGCAGGTTGGCTGGCACAGCTTCAATCCGTTCTGTCACCATATACTGGTGTTCCATCGATACCAGCGGCACATTCACACCAACGGTTTTGGCAAAATTACGCGTCCACTGTCCGCAACAAGCGATCACCACCGCACATTCAATGTAGCCTTTTTCGGTCTCGACCCCCTTGATCACACCCTTTTCAACGTCCACCGATAAAACCTTGGTGTCTTCAAAAATCCGCGCCCCTGCCATACGTGCACCTTTGGCAAGGGACTGCGTAATGTCAGACGGGTTCGCCTGCCCGTCTGTCGGCATAAATGCCGCGCCGACCACATCATCCACCTGCATGATCGGCCACAGGTCTTGCGCCTCTTTGGGCGTCAGCAATTGCATTTCCAGCCCGAAACTATGCGCCGTGGTTGCCTGGCGTTTAACCTCCGTCCACCGCTCCACATTGCACGCCAGCCGCAAGCCGCCGTTCATTTTCCAACCGGTTTCCAGACCAGTTTCATCCGCCAAGGTTTTATAAAGATCAACCGAATAACCCAAAAGCTGGGTGATATTGGCGTTGCTGCGTAATTGCCCGACCAGGCCGGCGGCATGAAATGTAGTGCCTGATGTCAATTTTTTGCGCTCCAGCAACACCACATCCCAGCCCAGTTTGGCCAGATGGTATGCGGTAGAACAGCCAATAATCCCGCCGCCCACAATGACGGCTTTTGCCGTGTTCGGGAAATCGCTCATTTTGCGCCTCTTAAATGTTGGTATTGTTTATAGGCACGCTGGTAGCGGGCCAGATTTTCGGATGTATATGCGGCATAGTCGAAATCCAGTTCCGAATTGGTTTCCGACACCATGCTCCACAGGGTTTCTCGCAATAATGACGCGCATTTCATCGCCCCGTAGCGGCGCATCAAGTCAGTGTCGGGACTTGTTCCGAAGTATGCCGTCAGCATGGTTTCCTCTGCCGCCGCATCCAACCCGCAGTTCGTCGCCAAACCGCCTAGATCAAACAGCGGCGAATTAAAGCCGCCGTATTCCCAGTCGATCAACCACAAACGATCCGTGCCGCGCAGGATGTTTGCAGGCAACAGATCATTATGAGCCAGCACCAAATCAACCGCCCCGATACAATCCTCAAGCCCTTGTGCCTGTGCCATCAGATCAGGTAGAATTTTTGCATAAGACGAGCCTTGCCCCACCAGCCGCGCCGCATAATCGCGCAGCACATGAAACACCCAGAAGCTCAGGATCGGGCCACGGGCAAATCCCGCCAAGTCGCGGTGCATCCGCGCCATCAAATCCACCACCTGCAAAAGCGTGTCGGGGTCGCGCACGTCTTTTTCGGTTAACGAGATCGCATCGATAAATTCCAACACCAGAATACCATCTTGGGCATGATGCACCGCAGGCGAAAGCCCTGCGCCATGTGCCGCGCGACTGATCGCCAGCTCGTTGAAGCGCAGGATGCCGTGTTCTGGAATATCCGCCCCCATGCGCACCACATAATCGCGCCCCTGATCAGTAATCAGCAGATTTATATTGGTGATACCACCTTCCAGAATGCGCGGATTTTCAGAAGCGTGCCAACAGCGTAATCCCATGGCACGTTCAATCTCGGCTTTATATTTAGACAAGGTCATTCCAACCCCAACCTTTCACGTGATGCCTGTGTCAATGCGGAAATAATCCGGTCGGCGATAATGGCGATAAACGCTACTGACAAACCCGCAATGACGCCGCTTCCAGTGTTGGCCTTGGTCAGGGCAATATAAACCTCTTGCCCCAAGTCGCGGGTGCCAACCAAAGCGGTAATCACCAGCATCGACAAGGCCAGCATGATGGTCTGGTTCAGACCTAAAAGCAGCGAAGGTGTTGCCATCGGAAGTTTGATCCGCCACAGCAATTGCCATTTGGTGCAGCCTGAAACCTTACCCGCCTCGATCATCTGCGGCGGCACTTCCCTGATGCCGTGGGCGGCATAACGCACGGCCGGTGCCAGCGCGTATAAAATCATCGCAATCATTGCCGAAAAATCACCGACCCGAAACAACATGATCACCGGGATCAGGTAGACAAAACTGGGCAGGGTTTGCAATGTGTCGATAAAGCCACCCACCACGGAATTGACCCGCTCATTCTGCCCAGCCCAAACCCCCAAGGGGATGCCGGCGACACTGGCGACCAGCACCGAAACCCCGCAAAGATAAACCGTAATCATGGCTTTATTCCACAACCCGTTTGATGCAATGAACAAAGCCATCAGCGCCGCCATAAAACCCAGTTTCCAACCACCCACACGCCATGCTGACAGACCGATGGCAATGATACCCCAAGCCCATGGAATGCCGACGAAGAAACGCTTTACCGGCAGCATAAGATAGGTCAAAAAGAAAACTTTAACCGCCTCTAACGTATCAAAGAAATTGATGTTGACCCATTTCATCGTCTCTGTCCAGAATGTGCTGGTGGTCAAGGTCGCGCCCTGCGGGTAACTTTGCACAGTCGGGATAACCAACCCCAGCAGCCAAAGCCCTAAAACGATCAAACCAACCGTCACCAGCCACGGATGTCGGCGGTGAAATGATAGGCCAGGTTGCGGCAAGGCATCCTGGGTTTTTTGGGCAAAGGCCTGGCTTAACCGATCAAGTGCTACCGCCATCACGACAATCGCCATACCAGACTCGATACCTCCGCCAATATCAAGACGCCGCAGTGCGGTTAGAACATCGTAGCCCAGACCGCCCGCACCGATCATTGATGCAATAATCACCATGTTCAGCGACAACATAATCACCTGATTGACCCCGACCATCAGGGTAGGTATTGCCGAGGGGATCAGAACTTTCCACATCATTTGGCGCCGTGTACACCCTGCCATAGTGCCCGCCTCGATCACCGCTATTGGCACGGTTTGCAGCGCGACCGTACTGACCCGCACCATCGGGGGCATGGCGTAAATCATTGTTGCCACCAATGCGGAAACCGGGCCAAAACCGAACAGAAACAAGATCGGGACTAAATAGGCGAACACAGGCACGGTTTGCATCAAATCAAGAAATGGCCGTAAAATACGTTCTATTGTTTTCGAGCGATAAGACAGGATGCCCAAAGCCAAGCCACCAGCAGCACCCAGCGGCACTGCAATCAAGATAGAGGCCAAGGTGATCATCGCGCTGTGCCATTGTCCGAAAATCGCCAAATACAAAAAACACAAACCCACCAGAACCGCCAACCGCCAGTCCTTTGCATAACGCGCCATCGCAACCAGCACCACGATAATTGCAATCCAGCTAAGAGCCGGAACAATTTCCACCGCCTGTTGGCCCTGTCCCGTTGAAAAGCCTTCGATCAACATTGAGCGCACCACCAGATAGGGCCATTCAATCAAGGATGCCATAAATCTGGTAATCCCTGAAAAATAGAAAACAAACCAGTCCATTGCCGCCGAAATCCAATCCGCCAATGGCGTTTCCCATCGCTTTGGAAACCTGATAATCCAACGCGCCGAAAATGCTTTGTAAAGACTGAAAGAATTCGCCGACAAAACCCAGGTTATCAGGAACAGGCCCAGCCAGAACAGCCGTGTCGGTTGCGTTATATAGCGCATCATCCGCA
>CAZMMG010000131.1:0-6511 GCA_964567355.1 uncultured Neptunicoccus sp. | reverse complement strand
GGTCTATATGCAAGCATTTCGTGATGAAAAACCGCTGGGTACGCCACAAATGCTGGAACTCGTGGATATTTATGACCAATTGGAAGAAGCCAGTGTGTTGCGCATCATGGCTGGTGAGGCATTGGGTTTGTCAGGGTCCGAGACGGTTAACGGTTTGGTCAGTGCCGTGGGCCACATCGCTGCGGCGCGATTTGACGAGGTGCAGCCACGCCCAGCACCCTTGTATTTACGCCCCGCCGACGCCGCCCTGCCCAGTGATCCACCAGTTCTGATCCTGCCATGACGCCTGAAAGGCTGGCAGCGATCCATGCGGCATGTTTTACGCAACTCCGACCTTGGGGAGCGTATGAATTTCGTAATCTTTTGACCAGTGACACAGTGTTTTTATGTGCCTGCGACCACGGCTTTGCCTTGGGACGCATTGCGGGGCCTGAAGTGGAATTACTGACCCTTGCGGTTAAACCCGATCAGCGACGGCGCGGCATAGCGACAGGTTTGATGCAGGATTTTATCGGGCAGGCCAAGAATAAAGACGCAAGCGAGGCATTTTTGGAAGTGGCGCAGGATAATGACGCAGCCATCGCCCTTTATCGTCGTTTTGGTTTTGTTGAAGTCGGGTCACGCAAGGATTATTATGCCAATGCGCGCGGTGCCCGGGTCACCGCACTGGTGATGGCAAAGGCACTTTAACCACGCCCGACAAAGGGCATTTTATTAGCCATGATGGTCATGCGTAAAACATTGGTATCAAGCGGCAGGTTGGCCATGTGATAGACCGCATTGGCAGCGTCCGCTACAGCCATCGTATCCATCGGCCCATCTGCATTCTTGATCAGGTTTTCCACCAGTTCCGTGCGCGCATTGCCGATATCGATCTGGCCACAGCAAATGTTCAGGTCGCGCCCGTCAAGGGCGATGGATTTGGTCAGGCCGGTGATCGCGTGTTTGGTTGCAGTGTAAGCAACCGAGTTTGACCTCGGTGTAACGGCGGAAATTGATCCGTTGTTGATGATACGCCCGCCTTTGGCTGTCATATGACGGAACGCCTGGCGGGCACAAAGAAACATGCCCGTGAGGTTGACATCAACCGCCGCTTGCCAACTATCTAGGGTTACCTGATCAAAGCGGCCTGCAATTGGAAAAATGCCCGCATTATTGAACAGGGCGTCAATTTGGCCAAATTGTTTTGCGGCTTGGGCAAAGCTTTGCACGACTTGCGCCTCATTGGTCACATCGCAAGCGATTGATAGCGCATTATCATGCCCGTCTGCCACCACATCAAGCTTACCCAACCGACGCGCCAGCAGTGTTACATTCCAACCTTCGGATAGAAATTTTAACGCTGTGGCAGCCCCGATACCGCTGCTGGCCCCGGTTACCAAAATTGTCTTTGCCATAATTGTCTCCCACCCTTGCGCTACGCACCGCTTGCGTCCAAGCTACAGTTAGACATGTTATAGGGACGCCGACAATGACCCAAACTCCGAAATCGTATTTTCAGCCGATCTCCGGTATGGAGCTACCACGTTTTGCTGGTATTCCAACTTTCATGCGCCTGCCCTCAATTGATCTGGATGATCCCAGAATCAGGCATGTCGATATCGGCCTGATCGGGGTGCCTTGGGATGCCGGCACCACCAACCGCCCCGGGCCGCGCCACGGGCCAAGACAATTGCGCGATTATTCCACCATGATACGTGCCGGCAATGCGGCGACAGGCATCAAACCTTTTGATCTGGTCAATTGTGCCGATCTGGGCGATGTCGGCGGCAACCCTGCCGATCTACAAGACGCAATGAAAAAGATCACCGCTTATTATACCCGCATCAAAGCACTGGGGATTGTGCCGATGACCGCAGGCGGCGATCATCTGACCTCGCTGCCGGTGTTACGCGCTTTAGCCGCAGATGCACCCTTGGGCATGATCCATTTCGACGCCCATACCGATCTGTTCAAGGATTATTTTGGCGGCTTCAAATATACCCACGGCACCCCGTTTCGCCGCGCCATCGAAGAGGGCCTTCTTGATCCCAAGCGAGTGATCCAAATCGGTATTCGTGGCACCTCTTACGGCGGCGAGGATATGGAATTTGGTCGCGCCAACGGGGTTACAATCATCGAGATTGAAGAGTTTTTTGAGCGCGGCATCAGCGACGTGATGGCTCAGGCCCGCGCGGTTGTCGGCGACCAACCGACCTATTGCAGCTTCGATATCGACTTTGTCGATCCCGCTTACGCGCCCGGCACAGGTACGCCCGAAATTGGCGGGCCAAGCAGCTTTCAAGCCCAGCAAGTGATCCGGGAAATGGCAGGCGTCAATCTGATCGGGGCTGATCTGGTCGAGGTTTCACCGCCCTTTGACCCTTCAGGGGGCACCGCATGGCTGGGCGTATCCCTGATGTTCGAAATTTTATGCATATTGGCTGGCAGAATTGATAAAAACCGCGCTGGTTAAGTGACAAGTTGACCCAAACCTGCGGCACTCCCTTGTTGCGAACCGTGCAAAGCTTTATATATAGGGGGCATGCTTGGGGTTGACCAAGGCAGGCCAGAATAGGGGTAGATTGTCATGGAAACCATAAGCTTATCATATGAAATGATGGTGGTTTTGGGGCTGTTGGGACTGACGTTCATTCTGTTCTTGTCAGACATTGTGCGCATTGATCTGGCCGCAATCCTGATAATGGTGCTCTTGGGCGCGCTAAGTTATCTGCCGGGCTTGGGTGGCCTTGCGGATGTGAACCACCTGTTTGACGGTTTCGGCTCTAACGCAGTAATCTCGATCATTGCGGTGATGATCATGGGCGCGGGCTTGGATAAAACCGGGCTGATGGGCAGCTTGGCCGATATTATCCTGCGTTTTGGCGGCTCGACCGAAAAACGCCTGATCCCGATCATCTCGGTGGCGGTCGGGTTTATTTCCAGCTTCATCCAGAATGTCGGTGCAGCATCGCTATTTTTGCCGGTGGTAGCCCGGATTTCGGCCCGTGCGGAAATCCCCCTAAGGCGCTTATTGATGCCCATGGGTTTCCTGATCATTCTGGGCGGCACCATCACCATGGTTGGCTCATCGCCGCTGATCCTGTTGAACGATCTGATCCTGTCCGCCAACAAAAGCCTGCCCGCAGCATCCCAGATGCAGCCGTTCAGCCTGTTTTCGGTCACCCCGATCGGTCTAGCCCTACTGCTGACAGGCATCATCTATTTTGTCGGTTTCGGGCGTTGGGTTTTGCCCGGGGAACGTAGCAAAAAAGATGCCACCTCGGCGCAATCCATCAAACAATATCTGAAACGGCTTTACGGGCTGAGAGCCGATATTATCGAGGTTGATATTCCTGAAGACAATATTCTGATCGGGGAAACCTTGGGCGATATTATGGATGCCCATCACATCTATATCATTGGCACCTATTATGACGGCAAACGCTGGCTGTCACCGCCCACAAGCACCAAAATTCAGGCCCCATGCCGTCTGGCTATTCTGGGCCGCAGAAAAGTCATCGAGGAAATTGCCGCGATCTATAACATAACCGTTCTGCCCAAGCTGGATATTTTCCACGAAGAATATGCCGTGACCAAATCGGGTGTGGCCGAGATCGTTATCCCGCCCAACAGCGATGTGATTGACAAATCGGCCAGCGATATTCGCCTGCGTGGTCGCCACGGGCTGAACCTTTTGGCCATTCGGCGCGGCAATCAGACCCTAAGCCATGTACAAACCGAAGACCACGAAGCCACCCGTATCAGTATCGAGCCATTCGAGGCAGGCGACACTTTGGTGGTCCACGCCCAGTGGGATGTTCTGACCCGCATCTCGCATGATCCTAACTTCGTGGTTGTGACCTCTGATTATCCGCAAGAAGACCTGCGCCCTAAAAAAGTCGGCTGGGCAGTGATGTTTTTCGCACTTTCTCTGGGGCTTGTTCTGTTCACCGACATTCGCCTGTCGCTGTGTTTAATGATCGGGGTCGCGGGGATGATTTCATCAAAGGTGATCAGTTTGGACGAAGCATACCGCGCCGTTGGCTGGAATACCGTGTTTTTGCTGGCCAGCCTTATCCCGTTGGGCCAAGCGGTACAATCAACCGGAACTTCGGAATGGATCGCGCAGGAAATACTGGTCTATCTGGGTGACTGGCCAATTTGGGCCCTGCAAACGGTTATCGCCGTGCTTGCCATTATCTTTACGCTGGTAATGTCCAATGTCGGGGCCACAGTGCTATTGGTACCCTTGGCAGTCTCCATTGCCATGGCCTCGGGGGCAGACCCTGCCCTATTCGCCATGACCGTAGCAATATCGACCTCTAATTCGTTCCTGATCCCGACCCATCAGGTCAACGCCCTGATTGCAGGGCCTGCGGGCTACCGTGCCAAAGACTTTCTCAAAACCGGCGGCATCATGACGCTTCTGTTCCTGGTGGTGTCGATGCTGATGATGAACCTGGTGTTTGGTTGAAACCTAGTTGGCTCTGCCTGAAAATTTAGGCATGGGTCGTGTGGCATATAAATCATTCCGAATGATTTTGACCCTAAAAAAGGGTTCACCAAGTGAACCCTTTCACAATCTTTTGTTTGGTTTCATACAGGCAAACTAAGATCGCTACCGGTTACCCCAAGAACGCATAGATAAGTGTGAAACTGATAAACCCCACGATTAAACCTACAATCATTCCAAGTGTGAACACCGTCGCAATTAACATTACAAAACTCTCTTTACTCGTTACTCTATTTGCGCCGAACCGGCCTGTCCTTTAGACCAGTAAACTTGGACTTAAATATGTTTTTACGCGATTTTTTACTATTTTTAAGCATAGGTTTTCAAAAAAAATCAACCAAATGGATACAATCTTTCCAAATTCGAACCCACTATGTTCCTAGTCGAAACAATCATAAATGAGAAACTCAAATATCCTCACTGAATAGAATCACTTTTATGTTTCGGTTTGGCCTTGGCAAAACAATAATAACATGCCGATGAAATCAAAATCATTTCAAACACCCTACTTTACATATCATGCGATGGCCCCTGCCTTGCACCTTAGCTTACATCGGTTTATGAGGCGCGTGACTGTCCTCGAACGAAAAGGCCCACTTCATGATCCCCCGTTATTCCCGCCCCGAAATGGTCGCTATCTGGTCACCCGAAACAAAATTCCGCATCTGGTATGAAATTGAGGCACACGCTTGTGACGCAATGGCCGAATTGGGGGTGATCCCGCGTGAAAACGCCGCCGCGGTCTGGAAAGCCAAAGATGTGACTTTCGATGTGGCGCGCATCGACGAGATCGAGGCCGTCACAAAACACGATGTTATCGCATTTCTGACCCATCTGGCCGAACATGTCGGCAGTGATGAAGCACGTTTCGTGCATCAGGGCATGACCTCTTCGGATGTATTGGACACTTGCTTCAATGTGCAGTTGGTAAAAGCCAGCGACATTCTGATCAAAGATGTCGAAGAACTTCTGGGTGCCTTAAAACGCCGCGCCATGGAGCATAAAATGACCATCCGCATTGGCCGCAGTCACGGTATTCATGCCGAACCTACGACGATGGGGCTGACATTTGCACGGTTTTACGCGGAAATGGATCGTAACCTGAACCGGTTGAAAAAGGCCCGCATGGAAATTGCCACCGGTGCCATATCGGGCGCGGTCGGCACATTCGCCAATATTGATCCGGCAGTAGAAGAGCATGTCTGTAAAATGTTGGGGCTAGAGGTTGAACCAATCAGCACCCAAGTGATCCCGCGCGATCGTCATGCGGCATTTTTTGCCGCTCTGGGGGTTGTCGGCTCATCGATCGAAAATATCGCCATCGAAATTCGCCATATGCAGCGCACCGAAGTGCTGGAAGCCGAAGAATTTTTTGCAAAAGGCCAAAAAGGTTCCAGTGCGATGCCGCATAAACGCAACCCGGTTCTATCTGAAAATCTGACCGGGCTTTCTCGACTTGTGCGCATGGCCGTGGTGCCTGCGATGGAAAATGTCGCGCTTTGGCATGAACGCGATATTTCGCATTCTTCCGTTGAACGCAATATCGGGCCTGATACCACAATCACACTGGATTTTGCCCTGTCGCGCCTGACGGGTTTGGTCGAAAATTTGAAAATTTATCCAGACAACATGTTGGCCAACATGAATAAATTTCGTGGTCTTGTGATGTCTCAACGGGTTTTACTGGCCCTGACCCAGGCCGGTGTCAGCCGTGAAGACAGCTATAAACTGGTGCAACGCAACGCAATGAAAGTCTGGGAAGAAGGTAAGGATTTCAAAACCGAATTGCTGGCCGATGCAGACGTGCTGCGCGCCCTGTCAGTCGAAGATATCGAAGAAAAGTTCGATCTTGGCTATCATACCAAGCATGTCGACACGATTTTCAAGCGGGTTTTTGGTTAATATTTCACTCACAAAGGCGTTACTGTGTAAAAACTGTCTCTTAAAAACATCTCCGAGCCCACGAAACTAAGGCGAAACTCGTATGCAGTCTTTTGTTTGAAAAAAAAAAACAAA
>CAZMMG010000130.1:0-6576 GCA_964567355.1 uncultured Neptunicoccus sp. | reverse complement strand
CCTTAAACCCCGCGTCAGGATGAAATCCGGGCCTTAACAGAGGCTTAAGTTAACCATTTATCAATTCATGTATTATGTAGGAAATGCAATATATCTCCGTCGGCAACAACGTAAGTTTTACCCTCCGCACGCATCTTGCCGGCCACTTTACTGCCCTGCTCACCATCAAATTCCACATAGTCATCATAAGCAATGGTTTCGGCGCGAATAAAGCCGCGTTCAAAATCGCCGTGGATAATTCCGGCCGCTTTCGGCGCGGTCGTACCCTTGGAAATTGTCCAGGCCCGGGCCTCTTTCGGGCCAATGGTGAAATAGGTTTGCAAGCCCAACAACTCATACCCGGCACGGATCAGGCGGTTCAGGCCCGCTTCTTCCAGACCCAGCTCTTCCAGAAACATCTGCGCTTCGTCATCATCCAACTGGCTGATCTCTTCCTCGATCGCCGCCGAGATCACCACACTGGCAGCACCTTGGGATGCCGCCATTTCCGCTACACGCGCCGAATGGGCATTTCCAGAACCTGCGTTCTCCTCTTCCACGTTGCAAACGTAAACGATTTTTTTCGAGGTCAGCAGCCCCAGCATTCTCCAGGCTTTTTCCTCGTCTTCTGCAATTTCCACCGTGCGCGCCGACAGACCGTTTTCAATGGCATGCGTGGCGCGTTCCAGCAGGTCTTTTTGCATCACCGCTTCCTTGTCGCCACCCTTCAGCTTGCGCACCAAACCGGTCAGGCGTTTTTCGATATTTTCCAGATCAGCCAGCATCAGTTCGGTTTCAATGACCTCGGCGTCAGCCACAGGATCAACCCGACCGTCAACATGGGTCACATCATCATCTTCAAAGCAACGCAGCACATGCGCAATGGCATCACATTCACGAATGGTGGCTAGAAATTGATTGCCCAGCCCTTCACCTTTCGAGGCACCCTTAACAAGCCCGGCAATATCGACAAACGTCATACGCGTGGGAATAATCTTGCCCGAACCTGCAACTTTCGCCAACACCTCTAGCCGCCCATCAGGCACCGAAACCTCGCCGACATTCGGCTCAATCGTACAAAATGGAAAGTTCGCCGCTTGCGCCGCCGCCGTTTTGGTCAGCGCGTTGAAAAGCGTAGACTTCCCCACATTCGGTAGACCGACAATACCCGTTTTAAAACCCATGATGCACCTTGATAACTATTGTTAAACTCGCCTGCATCTACGCAAAATGCAGGCGAAGGGCAACGCAAATCATCAGTCAGTAATCAGACGGGTTTCACCGGCAATAATAATAGGTTGCCCCTTGCCTGTTGTCGGGGTCACTTTCAGACGTGAAGCCACCCCCATATCAGCCCCTTGAAAGATGGTGAAAGGTTGATTTTTGCCTTTTGCATCGCGCATATATCCAGCCAATGCCGCAGCTGCCGCACCGGTTGCAGGGTCTTCATACACGCCATGACCTGCAAACGGGTTGCGACTATGGATCACGTTTGAAGTTTCGCGCCAAACCAGATTAATCGTCACAAGTTCATATGCCTGCATCAAAGCGGCGCCCGCATCAAAATCATAAATCATTTCCTGCAACAACCTGTGATTTTTCAAGGGCATCAGCAAATGTCGTGCGCCACCATTGATCAAGCTTATATCCAAATCATCGGCAAGATCACTTTCATCCCAACCGAACAAAGCCAAAGCTTGCGCATACAATTCACCACTAGGCTTTTCGTAATTTGTATGCGGAGATGTCAGTTTGGCAGACCAGCTACCGTTTTCTTCAAACGCATCGACCGTTATTTTCGCATCATTCAGCTGAAGCTGAAATCTACCAGCGCCTTTTGCTGCGCCCAATGCTGCGCCCAATGCGATTGTTGCATGTCCACAAAATGCGACCTCGGCCTTTGGTGCAAAATACCTTACCCGCAGGCCATTTGCCTGAGGCGCGGCAAAGACCGTTTCAGAATAACCAACTTTAGCGGCGACTGCCTGCATGTCTTCGACTTCCGGCATTGTGTCTAATAGCACCACACCGGCAGGGTTACCACCTGCACCGTTTAGTGAAAATGCCGAGATTTTTTGAATGTTCATTATTATTTCCTTTTTGATTTAACTTTACTTAAATTACATGAGGTGCGACAACAAATGATGATTTGTAGATAAGCCATCACACATAGTGATATGTTGGAAAAAATTTCATATACCCATTGAATTTCTTGCAAAGCACGGGCAAACCTCGGGAAGTAATAAAAAGGGCCAACCATGACACGCATCGACGACAAATTCGCAGAACTGAAAGCCGCTGAAAAATCTGCATTCGTGTCCTATATCATGGCAGGAGACCCTGACTATGATAGATCATTGGCCGTAATGAAAGGCTTGCCCGGCGCAGGTGTCGACATTATCGAGCTGGGCTTGCCGTTTACCGATCCCATGGCCGACGGGCCGACCATTCAGCTGGCCGCAGGGCGGGCATTAGATGCGGGCATGACGCTTAAAAAAACGCTGAGCATGGCGACCGAATTTCGCGAAACCGACACCACCACCCCGATTGTGCTGATGGGCTATTACAATCCGATCTATTCCATGGGTGTGGATACCTTTATCAAAGCGGCAACCCGTGCGGGCATCGACGGCTTGATCATCGTCGATTTGCCCCCCGAAGAGGACGACGAGCTGTGCATCCCCGCCAATGCCGCCGGTCTGAACTTTATCCGTCTTGCAACCCCGACCACAGACGCCAAACGCCTGCCGAAAGTTTTGCAAAATACATCGGGTTTTATCTATTATGTGGCGATCACAGGTATTACCGGATCAGGCTCGGCCTCCACTGAAAAAGTCGGGGCCGAAGTGGCCGAGATCAAAAAATCCACCGACCTGCCGGTCTGCATCGGCTTTGGCATCAAAACACCCGAGGATGCGCATGGCATGGCGCAAGTTGCTGACGGCGCGGTTGTCGGCTCGGCGATTGTCTCGAAGCTAGGCGCGGGTGACAGTGTCGAGGATATACTGGCGTTTGTGGCTGAACTGGCAGCCGGGGCGCATCGGGCGTAAAGCGACAATCTGGGTCACTGACTTTACCAATTTTCGCATTTTTATATTGTCAGGCGGGGTTTGCGCTTTGTAAAACGGGGACAGCCATTCAAAGGACAGCCCCATGCCGGTGATCACCAACATTCAAGACCTGAAAGACATCTACAAACGCCGTGTGCCGAAGATGTTTTACCAATATGCCGAAAGTGGTGCGTGGACGGAACAGACCTTTCGTGACAATGTCGACGATTTTTCCAAGCTTCGCCTGCGTCAACGGGTGGCGGTGGATATGTCGAACCGCTCGACAGCAACACAGATGATCGGGCAAGATGTGACCATGCCTGTCGCCCTTTCCCCTGTCGGGCTGTGCGGCATGCAATGCGCCGACGGCGAGATCAAAGCGGCGCGTGCCGCCGAGGCATTCGGTGTGCCGTTCACCCTGTCCACCATGTCAATCTGTTCGATCGAGGATGTCGCGGCGCACACCACGAAACCGTTCTGGATGCAGATTTATGCCCTGCGCGACGACGATTTCAACCGCCGCCTGTTGGAACGTGCCAAAGCGGCAAAATGTGCCGCGCTGGTGATCACCGCCGATTTGCAAATTATGGGGCAACGGCACAAGGATTTGAAAAACGGCCTGTCCGCGCCACCCAAACTGACCGCCAAATCCATTGCCGACATGATGACCAAAGTACAATGGGGCTTGGGAATGTTGGGCACCAAGCGGCGGTTCTTCGGCAATATCGTCGGACACGCCAAGGGGGTGAAAGACCCCTCTTCGCTATCTTCATGGACGGCAGAACAGTTCGACCCGACACTGGATTGGAAAAAGATCGAAAAGCTGATGAAAATGTGGGGCGGCAAGGTCATCATCAAGGGTATTCTGGATGTGGAAGACGCCAAACGCGCCGCCAAAATCGGAGCAGATGCGATCATCGTATCCAACCACGGTGGTCGGCAATTGGACGGGGCGGTCTCGTCCATCCGCATGCTCAGTGATATTGTTGACGCGGTCGGCGACAAAGTCGAAGTACATATCGACGGCGGTATCCGCTCGGGTCAAGACGTGCTGAAAGCCACCGCACTGGGGGCCAAAGGCACCTATATCGGGCGCTCATTTGTGTACGGACTGGGGGCGATGGGCGAAAAAGGCGTGACCAAAGCGCTGGAAATTATCCACAAAGAACTGGATTATTCCATGGCCTTGTGCGGACACCGCCAATTAAGTGAACTCAGCGATAAAAACCTGTTCATTCCAAAAGATTTCTGCCCGTCTGACGCTTATCAAAGCAAATAACGGTTTTTGACGTGTTTGCCCTTTTCATTTCGTGCTTTCGCGGGTAAGAGGCGCACTCATGCGGCACTGCACCCTTGGAGGAGGCCGCTTTATACATTTTAGGAGAATTCAAATGGCTGGAAAAATACCAGATTTCAATGCCACAGTACGCGCGGGGACAGGCAAGGGGGCCGCTCGCCAAGCACGCCGTGACGGACTTGTTCCAGGTGTGGTTTATGGTGGAGAACTAGACCCGCAACCGATCAACGTCGAGTTCAAGGTGCTGTTCAAAGCCCTGAAAGCTGGGCGTTTCATGTCGACACTGTTCAATCTGAAGGTTGAAGGCAAAGACGACGTACGCGTGATCTGCCGTAACGTTCAACGTGACGTTGTCAAAGACCTACCGCGCCATATCGACTTTTTACGCCTGCACCGCAACACACGGATCAATCTGTTCATTCCTGTTGAGTTTATCAATGAAGAAACATCTGTTGGCCTGAAAAAAGGCGGCACAGTCACAGCCGTGCGTTCCGAGGTTGAACTGAAAGTAACCGCCGACAATATCCCCGAAAGCATCATTGTCGATCTGGCGGAACTGGATATTGGCGATATCGTGCATATTTCAGACATCACCCTGCCAGAGGGCTCGCGCCCGATGATTACGGATCGTGATTTCGTAATTGCCAACATCGCGTCCCCATCTAGCCTGAAATCAGCAGGTGATGACGAGGACGAGGATGAAGAAGCAACTGAAACCGAAGCAGAAGCAGGCGAAGACGCAGCTGCCGCGGAAGAATAACTTCACCGATTACTTATTCAAAAAAACGCCCGCACATCATGTGACGGGCGTTTTTTTACGCCCAAAACACACCACCGCCCCGCGCGAGCCGCGCGTTAAATACGAAAACCCCATTTTCGACAGGTGATCAAACAGGGCCTTTATCGCGGTTTGCTCATATAGGTTTGGATGAAACTCCAAAATGATCAAGCGCACATGGGCTGGCAGGTTGTTTTGGAATATTTCGGTTTCGATGCCTTCGGTATCACAAATAATCACGCTTGGCCGAAAGGCTGATACCACCGTTGTCAGCCCAATGGCAGGGACTTTTATCTTTTGGCTATGGGGTGCATTTCCCGCGTGTAATGAGCCTGCCCAAAAGCCTTTGGGTTTATGAAACCATATATGTGTGGCATCCGCTTCTGCCACAATCGCCGCGTGCTGTAATTGCTTACCCACAATACCGTTTTGCGCCAGGTTTTCCGTGATTTCAGGCACAAGATCGCCGTTTGCTTCAACAATCATCAGATTTTGGCCACCGACAATTTTTCCCGCGACAATACCTGTACAGCCGATACCGCCGCCCAGATCCAGTACCCGATCTTGTGCCATCACATGCATATTTATTGCAGTACGCTCTGCATTTTCATAACGACCTGACAAAAGCGCCTCTTTGATTTGAGGGGTCAAATGTTTGGGACGCACAGCGATATTCATGCCACCAAAGCTGAAAGCCTGTTTCATACCTGCCCCAAAACTGTTTTCGTTTGTTGAAAAAAATTCTGGCGCATAATAAACAAGAATAAGTTACCAAACACAAGTTGAGTAAAAATGAAACTATTTATCGGCCTCGGCAACCCCGGCGCTAAATACGCTATGAACCGTCATAATATCGGTTATATGGCGGTGGATGAAATTGCCGCGCGTCACAGCTTTGCACCTTGGCGTAATAAATTTCAGGGCCAAGTGACCGAAGGGGTTTTAGGCGGCGAGAAGGTTATTTTACTGAAACCCGGGACGTTTATGAACCTCAGCGGCCAATCGGCGGGCGAGGCGGTTCGGTTTTATAAAATACCCCTGCCGGATGTGACCGTGTTTCACGATGAGCTGGATTTGGCCCCCGGAAAACTGCGCCTTAAACAGGGTGGCGGCCATGCCGGGCATAATGGTTTGCGCTCGATCCACCAGCATATAACCCCTGAATACCAGCGCGTACGTTTGAGCATAGGGCACCCCGGGCGCAAGGAATTGGTATCAGGTTACGTTTTGCATGATTTTGCCAAGGCGGATTTGGGCTGGCTTGATGATGTTTTGCGCGGCATCGGTGACGGGGCCGCGGAACTGGCATTGGGACAGGGTGACAAGTTCATGAATGCGGTTGCGTTGCAAAGGCAAACCGCACCCAGCAAAAAATCGGCATCCCAAAAACCAAAGCCAGAAAAAAAACCAAAACCTGCGCCGGTTGACACACGCTCGGCTTTGCAAAAACTGGCAGATAAGTTTCATGGGTA
>CAZMMG010000129.1:0-6592 GCA_964567355.1 uncultured Neptunicoccus sp. | reverse complement strand
CAGCAATTCACCGCGCCCGATACCGATGAAAAGCGCGGTAAATTCACTTTCCGCCGATTTTCCATTCTTTACCGCAGCCACCCGAGCCAAGGCTTTGAACCCCACACCCAAGTCGCTATCATCACCTTTAAGGGCAACGGTTTTCTTCAATAATGCCTGATCGGGGGGGCCTGCAAGCAGGGCCGCCAGATAATCGTAAAGATCGGCGCGAAGCTGATCTTCCGGGGTAATTTTCACTTTTGATGCGGTTGCCGGCACCTTATTCTCCTTATTCATATTCATCCAAGCGTGAACGCCGGGGGTTAAACCTGCGCCTCGATTACGAAGCGCATTCTTTTTTTCGCGACAAACGGAACATCGTCATCGCAATCATCCTCATCGGCCAACACAACAGTGTCGACAACCGTTGTTTCAGCCTGTTCAAGTTCGAAATCCAAGGCCGGTTCTTCCAAATCCTGCCCATCATCCAGAACCATTTCGAGGTCTTCGGCTTTGTCATTGTCTTTGTCTGTATTTTCAATATCCAGCACCCGCGCCGCAAAGCCTTTGCCAACCTGATAGGCGGTTTGAAAATCTTCCAGCGCCCGCTCACTGACGCTAAAATCTTCGCCGTAATCCAGCAATGTATCGAGATTGGCCAAGGCAGGGTCGCTAAGCCACAGCTTTCGCAAAGCCCGGTTGCGCAAACGTGTTGGCACCGCTTTGGCCATAAAAGCGGTAAAATCGTCACCCTTTTCCAAAGTATCGGGGTCTTGCAGACCAAGATCATCCAGGATTTCAGTATCGGTTTTTTGTTCTTGCACCGCTTCAACGCGTTCTTCTTCCAGAACTTGCAGCTTCGCCTCTTCGGCCTTTGCCTCAACCTCGACCGCCTGTTTGCGGCGGCTCCAGAAATCGCTTGGCGCACTCATTGCATGACCTCGGTTTTATGGGTCGGCGCACGGTATACATCCGTGGCCTGCTTGATGCGTCGATCCCCCACGCCGTCCTCGGTGCGATCGGTGAATTTAGGCCCGCGCTTGCGTTTGATGAAAACTTCCTGTTCATGATGTTTTGCGACAAAATCCGCCACCCATGCGATAATTGCAGCTGGCATCGGGATGCGCTCGATCAACTCTTCGCCGCTATCGGCATAATCCTGCGCCTCATAGGGCGAGGCGGTGATCAGCAACAGTTCAATATCGCCCAGTTCCGCATCATGGCCCGCATCGCGCATGATCACATAAAGCATCGGCACATCACAGCTTAGCCCCGTAAGATAGGCTTCGGTATCGGTGCGGAAAAGTTCCAGTTCCAAAGTGCCGGCATGGTATTCGACGGCATCAGCCTCGCGGCGCAACTCATGCCAGTTCGCAGGCCCTGCGCCGGGCAACACAGCAACCGCTTTCCAATTCCACTTTGCCCATTTAGTCACGCCTGGCGTTTTACGCACGACGATACCAATTTGCATTGAAATTGACCTTGCAGACATTTCTGGCTGTCCTCCCAAACAGACACGGTTTTTGCTTGCGCTTCGCCGCTTAAGCAAAGCTAAGGCGCAAATCAGGCAACTAACAAACAATAACTTGTGAAAATCAGCAACATTCGACAGGAAAAGGGGGTGAAGGACAGAATGTCTATTTTTAGGCCGCTTGAATTTCAATCTACGGTCAAAATGTCCACATCACATAAGCGTCGAATCCAACATTTGAAACCGAGTCAAAACAACCGCGTAGAATCAATTTTTTGACCTGCAAAATTCAGTATTTTATCTGGGGAATTATCACTGCAAATGTGATTTTTTATCGAAACACACCGGGTGCAATAAAACTTGCAACAGGCGTATTTTGTATCTTTACCTCTTCGAATTTTCGTGACTATGCTAAGCGAGTTTCGGCTTCATCGTCGGCGTGATGCCTTCTGTTTCGCGTCTATTTTTCAGGAAAAACCATGACTAAGACACTGATTTTATGCGATTGTTCAAAATCTCAGAGCATAGACCCAAAATCATTTACGGGCATTGACGGGATCAAATGTTCACGCATCCATTCAGCCCTTTGCACATCTGAAATCAATGATGCGGCAAAATGGATCAAGGATGGAGACGCGATTTTTGCCTGTCTTCAGGAACACGCGGTTTTCGAAGAACTGGCTGATGAACTGGAAATTGCCCCCCCCGAATTCGTCGATATTCGTGACCGCGCAGGCTGGTCTGATGAAGGGGGTAAATCTGGCCCAAAAATGGCTGCTCTGGTCAGTGATGCGTTGCTTGACCCTGCCCCTGCAAAGGCGGTTGATGTGGTCTCGCAAGGCATGTGTCTGATCCTTGGTGCCCCCGAGATTGCTTTGCCTGCGGCACTGCAATTATCCGAAGTTCTGGGGGTCACGGTGCTGCTTTCCAGCTCTGATGATGCCCTGGTAAACCGCGGTTTCGATGTTGCAGTCGGGCAGTTGAAAGCGGCGGATGGGAGTCTGGGGGATTTCACCGTCCGCATCGATGCATTTCAGCAAATCATCCCCGGCGGACGCGGCGAAATGGGGTTCACCCCCGCGCAAGACGGCGCGGTTTCTACCTGTGATATTATACTCGATTTAACTGGCAACACCCCGCTGTTTCCCGCCCCTGAAAAACGCGACGGCTATTTGCGTGCCGACCCGCGGGCACCTTTGGACGTGGCGGCAAAGGTTTTCGAGGCGTCCCACATGGTCGGCACCTTCGAAAAACCGCTTTATCTTAACTATGACGCCAACATTTGCGCCCATTCGCGGGCCGAACAGGTCGGCTGTTCCAAATGTCTGGACATTTGCCCGACAAGCGCCATTACCCCCGACGGGGAAGGAGTTTCGATCGACCCGATGATCTGTGCGGGATGCGGGGCTTGCTCGGCACTTTGCCCATCGGGTGCCATCGCATATGATGCCCCGCCTGTTTCACATCTGTTTCACCGCATCCAGAACCTGATCGACAGTTTTACAAATGCCGGCGGCAAGGCGGCAACCCTGTTGGTGCATGACGCCAAATTCGGCGCCGAAATAATCTCGCTTGCCGCCCGCTTCGGGCGCGGCCTGCCGGCAAATATGATCCCCATCGAGGTTGACAGCCTGACCGGGTTTGGCCATGCCGAAATGCTGGCCGCCTTGGGTGCGGGCTTTGGCCATGTGGATATCCTGCTGGCCCCAAAAACCGACCGTGATGTGGTTTCGCGCGAAACCGCGCTGGCCAACGCCATTGCGGGGCAGGCTCGGGTATCCGTGATCGATCAGAACGATCCCGAGGCATTTTGCGATACGCTTTACACCGCAGAAACCTTCGCCCCCCTTACCCAGCCAATTCTACCCATCGGCGGGCGGCGTGATGTAACCCGGCTAAGTGCCAAAGCCCTGCGCCCCGATCTGGATGCCCCGATAGCCCTGCCCGATGCCGCCCCCTACGGCGCGGTTGTGGTGGATACCGATGCCTGCACTCTATGCCTGTCCTGCGCCTCGCTTTGCCCCTCGGGGGCCTTGACCGACAATCCCGACCTGCCACAATTGCGATTTCAGGAAACCGCCTGTCTGCAATGCGGTCTATGCGTCAATGTCTGCCCTGAAAATGCCATTAGCCTGATGCCGCAACTGAATTTGGCCGACAGCGCCCACAGAGAAGCGGTATTGCACGAGGAAGAACCCTATGCCTGTATCGAATGCGGTGCCCTGTTCGGGGTGAAATCCACCATTGAACGCATCGTGACCCAACTGGAAGGCAAGCATTCGATGTTTGCCGAAAACGGAGCCGGCAAACTGATCCGGATGTGTGAAAACTGCCGCATTAACGTACAATACCGCGCAACCGACAATCCGTTCCAAGGCGGTGTGCGGCCCAAAACCCGCACAACGGACGATTATCTGAATGACAGAAAAGACCCCGATTCAAAGGATTAAACAAATGAGTGACGAAGACTTCAACATGAGCATGCGTAAATTTCTGAAACAGGTCGGCGTGACCTCGCAACAGGCCATCGAAGAGGCCATGCGCAAAGCAGGTGCGACGACGGGAAAAACCTTTGATGCCAAGGTGGTCTTGACGGTGGATGGTCTGGATCTGGAGCATGTCGTGACCGGTCAAATTCAGGGTAAATCCTGATATGACCGTCAGTCGCGAAGCCGTTCTGAACGTATTGGGAAAAATCACCGATCCGGTCAGCGGCAAGGATATTGTCACCGCAGGCATGGTACGCGCCTTGAGCGTGACCGATGGCACCGTGCGTTTCGTTTTTGAAATCGACCCGGCACGGGCAAAAAAGATGGAGCCGGTACAGGTGCAGGCGCAAGCGGATTTACAAGCGCTGGACGGTGTCACCAACGTATCGGTGGTGATGACGGCACACAGTGCCGCCCCCGCCCCGCCCGATCTGGGCGGCAAAAAACCCGAACCGACAGGGCCACAGAAAATTCCCGGCATCGACCGGATTATTGCGGTGGCTTCGGGCAAAGGCGGAGTTGGGAAATCAACGGTTTCCGCCAATTTAGCCGCAGCACTGGCAGCCGAAGGCCGCAAAGTAGGGCTATTGGACGCGGATGTTTACGGGCCGTCACAACCGCGCATGCTGGGGATCTCGGGGCGGCCCTCGTCGCCTGACGGCAGCACCATCCTGCCCCTGCGCAACCACGGTGTGACCTTGATGTCGATCGGGCTGATGACCCGCGATGACGAAGCCGTGGTCTGGCGCGGCCCGATGTTGATGGGCGCATTGCAACAAATGCTCAACCAGGTGCAGTGGGGCAAGCTGGATGTGTTAATCGTCGATCTGCCACCCGGCACCGGGGACGTACAGATGACATTGGCACAAAAAGCCGAGCTTAATGGCGCTATTATCGTCTCGACGCCGCAGGATGTTGCATTAATAGATGCACGTAAAGCGCTGGATATGTTTGATAAACTCGGAACACCTATCTTGGGAATGATCGAAAACATGTCCACCCATATTTGTTCCGAATGTGGCCATGAAGAGCATGTATTTGGTCATGGCGGAGTGGCACATGAGGCCGAAAAACTGAAAGTTCCGCTATTGGGTGAAATCCCGCTACACATCGATATTCGCCTTGCCAGCGATGGTGGTGCGCCTATTGTTGTCTCGAAACCCAGCTCACCGAACGCGCAGGCTTTTCGCAAAATTGCGCGGCAAATGATCAAAGACGGACAAGCATGACCCGAGAGCCCCTTTTTCCACCTCTTTTATCTGGCGAGGCGGTCAGCCACGCAATAGACCCGTTTGAAAAGGCCATTTCACTGGCAACTCTGGGCTGTGATGCTGGCACGATTGTTTACAACATCGGCACCGACCATTTGAAGGCCGCGTTCATCTTTGCCCCCGAGGTTTGTCTGGAACAGGCCGTGGCCATGATGATCGCCTGCGGTGTGGGTTTTTCCAACGCATTGGGGGCTTTGGCCCCGCCCGAAGTTGCGGTACATCTGGAATGGCACGGGCAAATTCTGGTCAACGGGGCCAAATGCGGCGCACTCAAAATAGCCGCGTCGGTAGATGAGCCTGACGCCATGCCCGACTGGCTGGTGGTCGGACTGGAAGTGCCACTGTTTCCGCAAAATCAGGACGGCGGACTGACCCCAGACCAGACCACGCTATTTGAAGAAGGTTGCGCCGAAGTGAACCCGGTCGAACTGCTGGAAGGCTGGTCGCGTCACACGCTGGTCTGGATCAACCGCTGGTCAGACGAAGGCCCGGCGCCTTTGCATGCCGAATGGCGCAGCAAGGCACATTTACTGGGTGAAGAGGTCACAACCACGCTAGATGGGGCATCTGTTACCGGTACATTTTTAGGCGTGGACGAAGCTTTTGGGATGCTGATCAGAACTGGAAAAACCACCCATATCAAACCGTTAAGCAGTCTTGTTAATATGAAGGAAACCCCATGAAACTGGCCCGTGCCATCCATTTCGACGAAAGTGACCGCAATGTTTTTCATAATGCCGCGCGCACCGGTGAATGGGCGATCAGCGGTGGTTTTGAGTTTTCCGACTGGGGCGAGGCCGATCTGAAAGGCAAAAACCGTCAGGCCTTTGCCAATGGCTGGCTCGGGCTGGAAACCTTTGGCCGGGTTACATTTGTGGCGGTGACAAAAATTGAAGCGGCGGAACTCGACGCCCTAACGATGCGTCTGGCACAGCATTTTGTCGACATCTACGGCGCCCCCTCACTGGACGCCGCCCGCCCCGTGGCATTGCGCGAACTGGAACATGCCTGCGAGTTGTGCGCAGAACACGACCCCAATACCCTGCTGGCGGTCAGCCGCGAATTGACCGAAGCAGGCCTGCGCGAACAATACCGCGCCATCAAATCGGAAGATGCCGACATCGGACAGTTTGCGATACACGGCGAGTTGGAGTAGAGTGGGCGATCGCACACGCGTTGCTGCAAACCCTCCAAATGACCCTGCTTTGAACGTCCATTGGTGTTTCGAATAATCACAATCCCCCGCAGGCAACGACCAAATCGCATGCTGATGATCAGGCATAAAGCAAATTATTGAAAATGTGGTACGGGTGAAGGTACTTGCCCCCCACGCTTATGATTCTGTCACTTATACCCATCTCCGAGCCCACGAGACTCATGCG
>CAZMMG010000128.1:0-6610 GCA_964567355.1 uncultured Neptunicoccus sp. | reverse complement strand
TTGTATTCGATCGTTATATTCTTGCTGTGGTTTTTTATATTGTGTTGTTGTTTGGTTTTGTGTTTTTATTTTTGTTGTTTTATTTGTTTGTTTTTGTTTTATAGCAGAAGACGGGATACTATTTTCGCCTTAGTCTCGTGGGCTCGGATATGTGTATAAGAGACTGGGTTATGTCATTGCCTGAACGTGATGTTTTGTCGGTAAGCAAAACCAAATATAAATCCAAAATCGCCATGGCGATGGGGGGCAAGGTGGCGGAAGAGCTGACCTTCGGGGCTGAAAATGTCACTTCGGGGGCGTCTTCGGACATTCAACAAGTGACCAATATCGCACGCGCCATGGTCACGCAATTCGGCATGTCTGATACGCTTGGCAATATCAATTACTCGGGTGAGCAGCAAAGCTATCTGGGGCCACAGGGCAATGGTACCAACGCGTCACCTGAAATGCAGGCCAGAATTGATGAAGAAGTGCGCAAACTGGTTGATGAAGGCTATGCAACCGCCGTTTCCATTCTGACCAAGAAGAAGCGCGATCATAAACGTCTCGCCGAAGGGTTGTTGGAATATGAAACCCTGACGGGTGATGAAATAGCCAAGGTTATTGCCGGTAAACCGCTTAATCGGGGGCAGGATGACGACGAAGAAGATAGTGGCTCGGCCCAAAGCGTTACGGCAGTTCCCAAGACGAAAAAGAAAAAAGTAAAGCCATCGGGTGATATGACACCGAAGCCGACTTAGGTTGCGAAGCATTTTGATTCTGACAAAGGCCTGCGTTTGCGCGGGCCTTTTTACTGCTGGGCCTAATTTTAGCCGATATATTTCGCTGGACGGCGAATAAGACTTTGATAATGTCGGTTTTCTAACCATGCTGGATATGGTTTATGTTTCATAAAGACCGTGAAGAAGCGCCTACGCTGTAGCTAGAATGAAAGTTTAAATAAATGTCATACAAAACCGATATCCAAATTGCCCGTGAAGCCAAAAAACGCCCTATTCAGGAAATAGGCGCGAAGCTTGGCATTCCAGCCGATGATCTGCTGCCGTTCGGCCACGATAAGGCAAAAGTATCAGCCGAATTTATCAAAGCCCAAGAAGGCAAGACAGATGGCAAACTGATTTTGGTTACTGCGATTAACCCGACGCCTGCCGGCGAAGGCAAAACAACAACAACTGTTGGTCTGGCGGATGGCCTGAACGCAATCGGCAAAAACGCGGCAATTTGTATTCGTGAGGCTTCGTTAGGCCCTTGTTTCGGTATGAAAGGCGGGGCTGCCGGTGGTGGCTATGCGCAAGTTGTGCCGATGGAGGATATGAACCTGCATTTCACCGGTGATTTTCACGCCATCACATCCGCCCATAACCTGTTGTCTGCAATGATCGACAATCACATCTATTGGGGCAACGCGCTGGAAATTGACCAACGCCGTGTGGTTTGGCGCCGCGTTGTGGATATGAATGACCGGGCTTTGCGCGATATTGTGACCTCGTTGGGTGGGGTGTCTAACGGTTTCCCGCGTCAGGCTGGTTTCGATATTACCGTGGCATCCGAAGTGATGGCAATCCTGTGCCTGTCAAACGATCTTGCTGACTTGCAAAAACGTCTTGGTGACATCATTGTCGCCTACCGCCGTGACCGCACCCCGATCTATTGCCGCGACATCAAAGCGGACGGGGCTATGACGGTTCTGCTGGAGCAGGCGATGCAGCCCAATTTGGTGCAAACCCTGGAAAACAACCCCGCCTTTGTGCATGGTGGCCCGTTCGCCAATATCGCGCATGGCTGTAACTCGGTTGTGGCAACCAAAACGGCGTTGAAATTGGCGGATTATGTGGTCACGGAAGCCGGTTTCGGGGCTGACTTGGGGGCAGAAAAATTCCTGAATATCAAATGCCGCAAAGCCGGACTTTCGCCTGACTGTGTTGTTCTGGTGGCAACCGTGCGTGCGATGAAAATGAACGGCGGCGTTGCGCGGGCCGATTTGGGCGCTGAAAATGTCGAAGCGGTCAAAGAAGGCTGTGCCAATTTGGGTCGCCATATCGGCAACCTGAAATCCTTTGGCGTGCCGGTGGTGGTTGCGATCAACCACTTTGTAACCGATACGGAGGCGGAAATTCAGGCCATCAAGGACTATGCCGCGACCCAAGGCTCGGAAGCCGTACTTGCGCAACATTGGGAATTTGGGTCAAAAGGCTCTAAAGATTTGGCCGAACGTGTGGCAGAGATTGCAGACAGCGGTGTCAGCCAGTTTGCGCCATTATATCCAGATGAGATGCCTTTGATGGAGAAAATTGAAACCATCGCCAAGCGTATCTATCACGCGGATGAAGTTCTTGCAGACAAGAAGATCCGTGACCAGCTACGCCAATGGGAAGAGCAGGGCTATGGCAATTTGCCGGTCTGTATGGCCAAAACCCAATACAGTTTCAGCACTGATCCCAGCTTGCGCGGCGCCCCTGTCGGCCATTCGGTGCCAGTGCGTGAAGTGCGCCTTAGTGCCGGTGCCGGCTTTATCGTGGCAATCTGCGGCGAGATCATGACCATGCCGGGCCTGCCAAGGGTGCCAAGTGCGGAAAGCATCTTTATCAATGATGAAGGCCAAATCGACGGTTTGTTCTAAAACCAGATTATAAAACATCGGATGGGCTGCCTACATAAAAGGCGGCCCTTAAACCGATATATGACAAAGAAGGACATGAAATGACTGCTACAATCATTGATGGAAAAGCATTTGCCGCCGGGGTTCGGGAGAAAGTCGCTAAGCATGTGGCCCGCTTGAAACAAGACCACGGGATCACACCCGGCTTGGCGGTTGTGCTGGTGGGTTCTGATCCAGCCAGCGAAGTTTATGTGCGTAGCAAGAATAAAATGACTGTCGAAGTCGGTATGAACAGTTATGAGCATAAGCTGCCGGCGGATACATCCGAGGCGGATTTGCTGGCTTTGATAGATCAGTTGAACAATGACCCTGCGGTGCATGGCATTCTGTGCCAACTGCCGTTGCCAGATCATTTGAATGAAGCCTTGGTGATCAATTCCATCGTGCCTGAAAAGGATGTGGACGGGTTTCACATCTCGAATGTTGGGCTGCTTGCCACCGGGCAAAAATCCATGGTGCCTTGCACCCCCTTGGGCTGTTTGATGATGCTGCGTGATCATTTGGGCAGCTTGTCGGGCCTGAATGCTGTCATTGTTGGCCGCTCGAACATTGTCGGCAAGCCGATGGCGGCTTTGCTGTTAAAAGACAGTTGCACGGTCACCATAGCCCATAGCCGCACCAAAGATATCGAAAGCATATGTCGTGGCGCAGACATTCTAGTCGCCGCTGTGGGGCGTCCTGAGATGATTACCGGTGACTGGATTGGTAAGGGCGCCACGGTTATTGACGTTGGCATCAACCGCATTCCAGCCCCAGAAAAAGGTGAGGGCAAGATGCGGCTTGTGGGCGATGTTCACTTCGCAAGTGCTGTGGAAAAAGCCGGGGCCATTACACCGGTTCCGGGCGGTGTCGGGCCGATGACTATCGGTTGCCTTTTGGCAAATGCGCTGACAGCCTGTTGCCGCGCAAACGGTTTGGAAGAGCCAGAAGGACTCACTGCCTGATTCTATCAGGCACGGGGCATCTGTTCAGCCATAAAGCGTTTACAAACCTTTAAAGAATTTTGATGGGTTGCGCGGGTGACGTTGGCTTATGCGTCGGGCTTCGATGCTATTTTGCATTATGCGGCCAGGTTTTTCCTGTACAATATCCGATCGGCTTGCATCCCAGTTATGGGGTGCGGGCACAATGGGGCCATTCAGCGATTATTGCCATTGGTTTGCCCTTTCAGATGTGTTTCGAATTAGTCCAATAATGACTGAAGCAAATGGGATGATTATCCCCAACTGGTTTGTTGAAATCAGTGTGGAATGCCGAACAATAAACAGTTTTGTCGTGTACAGACATAAAAAATGGCGATGCAGGATATATTTACGAATTACTGGCCTATATCCTCATTTTTAAAGCGGTCATCTGTATGAGTTTTAGCCCGCTGTGGATGAGAGGAATAAACCATGAAAACGCATGCGCAAGCAGTTGTTATCGGGGGCGGCCTTGTCGGCTGCTCAATCCTCTATCATCTTGCCAAGCTGGGTTGGACAGATGTGGTGCTGCTTGAACGCGATGAGTTAACCTCGGGGTCTACATGGCACGCGGCGGCGAATTTGCATGGGCTGCACGATCACAACAATATCTCGAAGTTGCAATATTACACGATGAAGCTTTATAAGGAGCTTGAAGCCGAAACAGGGCAGGGCTGCGGTGTGTTTCAGCCCGGTTCGCTCTATCTGGCACAAACCGAACAGCGCGAACACCAGTTGCGTATTCAAGCGGCCAAGGCACGGTATTTCGAGGCGGAATTCTATGAGCTGAGCCTTGAAGAAGCAGCCGAGAAAAATCCGTTGGTCAATTTTGAGGACATCCGTTGTGTGATGTTCGAGCCGGATGGAGGCAATGTTGATCCTTCAGGCGTAACAATGGCCTATGCCGCAGGTGCACGTCAGATGGGCGCGGAAATTCACCGCTTCACACCGGTGATAGCAACGGTTCAACAATCTGACGGCACATGGATTGTAGAAACCCCGAAGGGCAATATTCAAACCGAATGGGTGATCAATGTGGCTGGGCTTTGGGGCCGTGAAGTGGCTGCAATGGCTGGGGTGAATTTACCATTGCAGCCTACCGAACACCAGTATCTTGTCACCGAAACCATCCCCGAAATCAAAGCCTTGGGGCGTCGCTTGCCATCGATAGCAGATCGCGACGGTGAATATTACATGCGCCAGGAAGGCGAAGGCTTGTTGATCGGGGCCTATGAAAAGGAAATGAAATTCTGGGCCGAAAAAGCTACACCCTTAGATTTCGGACACGAGCTTTTCGCCGACGATCTAGACCGTATTATGGACAATATTATGCGTGCGATGAAACGCGTTCCAGCGGCCGCCGAAGTCGGTGTGAAACGTGTCATCAATGGCCCGATGATCTGGTCACCTGACAGCTCTGCGCTATACGGCCCCGTCCCCGAACTAAAGGGCTATTTCTGTTGCAACGGCATCATCCCGGGCTTTAGCCAATCGGGCGGCTTGGGGCTGATGACCGCACAATGGATTGTTGAAGGTGAACCAGAACTGGACATGTTCCCTTGGGATATAGCCCGCTTTGGCGCATGGGCTGACAAGGGCTTTACCAAGGCGCGGGTTGAAGACCAATACGCCAACCGTTTCAAAATCCACTTCCCCTATGAAGAACGCGAAGCAGGCCGCCCGATGCGGATGCGCCCGGTCTATAATATGCAAAAATCATTGGGGGCGGTGTTTGGCCTTAACTACGGTTGGGAACATCCGCTTTGGTTCGCGGGGGCCGGCAAGGAAGGCTTTGAGACATACGGGTTTGACCGCCAAGACTGGTTTAAGCCCGTGGGTGATGAATGTCGTGCCCTGCGCCGTGATGTGGGTATCATCGATGTATCAAACTTCGGAAAATACGAGATCAAGGGTAAAGGTGCTGCCGCATGGCTCGACCGGGTTATTGCCAATAATATCCCGAAAGAGATCGGGCGTTCGTGTCTTACACCTATCTTGGGGGTTCGCGGAGGCATTGCTGGCGACTTTACCATTACCAAGCTTGACGATGATCACTTCTATATGGTCGGCTCGGGCATGGCCGAACGCTATCACCTGCGCTATTTCAATGCGGTTGAACGTTCCGATACTGTTAGTTTCGAAAGCCTGACCGAAAGCTATTGCGGCTTTAACGTGGCAGGCCCGAGTTCCCGCGAACTTCTATCGCGCCTTACACAAACCGATCTGTCTAATGAAAATTGGAAGTTCATGCGCTCGAAACAAATCACTATTGCTGGGATCAAGGCCATCGGCATTCGCGTATCTTTCACCGGTGATTTGGGTTGGGAGATTTATGTCCCCACCGAACATCAGCTAAAACTTTATCAGGCATTGCTTGAGACGGGTGCCGATCTTGGCGTGCGCCCGGTTGGTGGTCGCTCATTGGGGTCGCTGCGTATCGAAAAAGGCTACGGTAGCTGGTCGCGGGAATACTCCCCCGAATACTGGCCGCAGGAAGTCGGACTTGACCGCCTGATCAAAATGGACAAACCGGAATTTTTGGGAAAAGCAGCCTATGCGAAAATCAAGGATCTGCCGCCGCGTGAACTACTGGTCAATCTGGTTGTTGAAACGGATGATGCGGATGCTTCGGGTGGCGAGCCGATCTTTTTACCCGACGGCACACCTATCGGGCGTGTCAGCTCGGGGGCTTACGGCTATACGGTGGAAAAATCCGTGGCCTTATGTTTCATCAAAACCAAATATGCTGTTGCAGGTGCTGAATTCGATGTGGCTATTTTGGGCAAACCGCACCGCGCGGTGATGCTTGATGCGCCCGCCTTTGATCCCAAAGGCGAACGCTTGCGCGGGTAATCTGCAGACCTGCGCAAATTGGGGTCATGCGCGCCAGAACGGTTTGCGAACCTCTTGTTTGGCTTGTTCTGGCGTGACACCAATGTCTTCCAGTAACGCAAAGGACATTGTACTAAGCTGCCGGCGGGAATTGTAT
>CAZMMG010000127.1:0-6616 GCA_964567355.1 uncultured Neptunicoccus sp. | reverse complement strand
GTGGCAGGATTGTAGACGTCCGAAAAACGCCCCGAAGTGCCTTTGACGTGCTCGCCGTTGATGTAATGTGTCAGTTCTTGCATGGTAGTCTCCCGTTTTGAAATGATTTGGTGACAGTATAGTCTTGCATTTTCACCTATTAAAGGGTCAATATAGCAAGTTCATTTTGCATAAACGCAGGATAGGGGTGCTATGAATTGGGATGATCTCAGAGTTTTTTTGCAAGTCGGGCGCAGTAACAGCCTGACGGCGGCGGGTAAGCTGTTGAAAATGGACCCATCAACCCTAGGGCGCAGGATTACACGGCTTGAAGAGCGCATGGGGGTGCGGTTGTTTTTAAAAACGCCGCAAGGTTACGATTTGACCGAAAGCGGGCTGCGGTTGATGGAACATGCCGGCGAGATGGAATTGTCGTCGCTTTCGGCACAAGAAATTGTGCAAGGTCAAACTGATCAGCTTAGCGGTACTGTGCGCATCGGTGCCCCTGACGGTATTGCAAACTTTCTGTTGCCAGAGGTTTGTGCCGAAATATCCGCGGAAAATCCCGAACTGGACATACAAATATTGGCGGTGCCCAGAGTTTTGAACCTGTCCAAACGCGAGGCCGATATGGCAATAACGGTTTCACCGCCCACAGCGGGCAGGCTAATGGTGCAAAAAATAACCGATTATCGCCTTCATTTGGCGGCAAGACGCGATTATATTGCGGCACATCCAGATTTGCAGAGCATCGCGCAGGTCAAAGACCACCCCATCATCGGTTATATTCCTGATCTTATTTTTGATAAAGAGCTGGATTATCTGGATGAAATTGGCCTGCATCCAACGGTAGGTCTGGCGTCCAATTCCGCATCTGTGCAGATTAATATGATCAATCAAGGGGCGGGTTTGGGTGTGGTTCATGATTTTGCCATGCCAAATTTTCCTGATTTGGCCTTTTTATTCAAAGATACGCTGGTCTTAAAGCGCAGTTTTTATCTGGTGCGCCACGAGGGTGATCGGCGGGTTAGCCGGTTAAACCGCTTTGCCGATTGCCTTGGGCAAGGCATGCGCGACATGGTCAAACGTAAAGAAGCGGTAAAACCCGCTTGACCTTTTGCATCCCATATAGTTCGACTGCAGTATCTGTATAGCCATGGAGGCCCATTTTGCGCATAGGATTATATCCGGGAACATTTGACCCGCTGACTTTGGGTCATATCGACATTATCCAACGCGCCTGCGTTCTGGTAGACCGTCTGGTCATCGGGGTGGCGATTAACCGCGACAAGGGGCCGTTGTTTGCGCTGGAAGAGCGGGTCGCGATGATTGAGCGCAATTTGGGAAAGATTAACACAGGCGTCACTGAAGTGGTGGTCGAGCCGTTTGAAAACTTGCTGATCGATAAAGCTGAAGAGGTCGGAGCACGGTTGATTATTCGCGGGCTTCGCGCCGTATCCGATTTTGAATATGAATATGCCCTTGTCGGCATGAACCGGGCGATGAAGCCTGAAATCGAGACTGCGTTTTTGATGGCCGAGGCCAAGCATCAGGCTATTGCCTCGCGTCTGGTCAAGGAAATCGCCCGATTGGGCGGGGATGTTTCTAAATTTGTCACCCCCGGAGTTCTAAAGGCCCTATCGGCGAAATTCCACAAATCCTGAAAACGCGGCTTTTCCTTGGGCTTTGACTGTCATAAGGTGCGCCAAATTCAAATCCTAGGAGACCGAGCATGGTTGAGATTAAAGACCCCGAAAACACGATTGTCATAGAGTTGACAAACGGCAATGTAACCATCGCGCTACTGCCTGACGTAGCCCCGAAACATACCGCGCGGATGAAAGAACTGGCACGCGCAGGTAAATACGACAATGTGGTGTTTCACCGTGTGATTGACGGATTTATGGCGCAAACTGGCGATGTGGCCAATGGTAACAAGGCCGAGGGCTTTGACCTTGGTCGTGCTGGTACTGGTGGTTCCGACTTGGGCAACCTGCCTGCCGAGTTTTCCAAACTGCCGCATGATCGCGGCACTATCGGTGCGGCGCGTTCGGCATCGCCTGACAGTGCCAATTCACAATTTTTCATCAATTTTTCCGACAACCATTTCCTGAACGGCCAATATACGGTTTATGGCCGGGTGATTGAGGGCATGGAGCATGTGGACAAGATCAAAAAGGGCGAACCCCCCGTTGATCCCGACACGATGATTTCCGTCAAAGTCGCGGCAGATCTGTAATGCGGTTTTTTACAACACTGATCGCCGCCCTGACATTTGCCGGCTCTTTATGGGCTGCAAGTGCCGAAAACACGCTGATGATCGAAGTGGGTGGGCTGCATCCCGGCATCGTTGAAATCGAGCTTTTGCCCGATGTCGCCCCCAAACACGTGGCCCGCATCAAGCAACTGGCCCGTGATGGTGTCTATAATAATATCGCCTTTCACCGGGTGCTTGCTAATTTCATGGCTCAAACGGGGGATGTGAAATACGGTAAAATGGACAGCTTTAATATGCGCTATGCAGGTTCGGGAGATTCTAAATACCCGAATTTACCGGCTGAATTTTCGGATATTCCGTTTGAAAAAGGCACCGTTGGCATGGCACGCGGCCAAAGCCCCGACAGTGCCAATGCGCAATTTTTCATCATGTTCAACGCCTATCCGCCGTTGAACAATAATTACACGGTTTTTGGCAGGGTTATATCTGGCCAAAAGGTGGTTGATAAGATCAAAAAAGGCAGCCAAGCGGCTAACGGGGCAGTGACCTCGCCTGATTACATGAAAAAAGCCTGGATTAAGTCAGACCAGTAAGGCATTGTAAAATAACCAATTAAAGGCGATCTATCGGATCGCCTTTTTGTTGTAAACATTGCGTGAGCATGGCTGTTTTGGTTAACTGTTTTATGCAAACCTTGTGGGTAAACAAGGAAGGCGCAATGCTTCGATTAATTACAACTGTATGTGCATGCTTTTGGTTTGCCACCGTGGCTATTTCGCAAGTTGATCGTTGGGGGGCGGCATGGCCAAATACAGATTTTTCAAAAACCTCGATTGATTTTAACGAGGTTCTTAGTGGTGGCCCGGCAAAAGACGGTATTCCTGCCATCTTGCACCCGAAATTTTATTCGGTGGCCGATGATCATAAGTTGAAAGACAAAGAGCCGGTTATGACGGTCGAACTTGCCGGGCAAGTGCCGCGTGCCTATCCCATTCGCTATCTGATGTGGCATGAAATTATTGACGATGTAATTGGCGGGGTGCCGGTTGCGGTTACTTTTTGCCCTTTATGCAATTCGGGCATTGTGTTTGATCGCCGCCTGAAAGACGGGCGGGTTTTGACTTTCGGGGTTACAGGCAAGCTGCGTAATTCTGATATGATTATGTATGATCATGAAACCGAAAGTTGGTGGCAGCAATTTCAAGGGGTGGGGATTGTTGGAGAATTAACCGGTGTAAAGCTACGGAAATTACCCGGGTGGATGGAAAGCTGGGCTGATTACAAAGCGCGAAACCCAACTGCACTGGTGATGCGCACCCCAGAGTTTCCGCGCAGTTATGGCCAAAACCCCTATGCCGGTTACGATAGCGGGCGGCCATTTTTATATCGCGGCGAAAACCCGCCTTACGGCATTGCGCCGCTGGCCCGTGTTGTGGTTGTCGGCAACCGCGCATGGCCTTTGGAACGTTTCAGGAAAACCACCGATATTACCGAGGCAGGCGTGCGCATCACTTGGAAAGCAGGCACTGCATCGGCGCTTGATCGCCGCGTCATATCCAAGGGCAGGGACGTGGGTGCTATTCGGGTGCGGGATGCAAAATCTGGCAAAGACATCGTCCATGACGTAGCTTTTGCCTTTGCCTTTCACGCATTTAACCCCAATGGCAAGTGGATGTTAGGCCAGTAGTTTCACCAAAGCATGACGTTTTTTGCTGGACGATATTTTCGGCGTGGCGGCAATGTCGGCCACACTCAGCATCAATCCGGCGTCCGAAACAGGTGCGTCATTCAACTTGGCCCCGCCGCCAGCAATGGCGCGTTTGGCGTCCTTGCCGCTATTTACCAGCCCCGAACGCAGCAAAAGCTGGGTGAAACTGATCCCGTCGCCGATGTCAGCCGCACTTAGCTCCAAGGTCGGTAAATCATCACCAACACCGCCTTTTTCAAATACTTCGCGGGCGGTCGCCTCGGCTGCAATCGCGGCTTGCGGCCCGTGGCAAAGTTTTGTCACTTCATTGGCCAGCGTGATCTTGGCCTGATTTATCTCAGAACCTTCCAAGGCGCCTAATTTTGCGCACTCATCCAGAGGCAGCTCGGTAAACAGACGCAGGAATTTTCCGACATCGGCATCCAGCGTGTTGCGCCAGAACTGCCAGAATTCATAAGAGCTCAACCTGTCTTCATTCAGCCAGATAGCACCGGATGCGGATTTGCCCATTTTAGAGCCATCCGCCTTGGTCAACAGCGGTGTAGTGATACCAAAAACCTGTTGTTGGTTGATGCGCCGTGTCAGATCTATCCCGTTGACGATATTGCCCCATTGGTCCGATCCGCCCATTTGAAGGGCAACCCCGTATTTCTGGTTTAATTCCATAAAGTCATAGGCTTGCAGCAGCATGTAGTTGAATTCCAGAAAGCTCAGAGGCTGTTCACGGTCAAGGCGCAACTTCACACTTTCCATTGCGATCATCCGGTTGATGGTAAAATGCCGCCCGTAATCGCGCAGAAACGCGACATAGTTCAATCCGTCCAGCCAGTCGGCATTATTGACCATAATCGCATCGTTCTTGGCCTTGCCAAAGTCGATGTATTTGGCAAAAACCTTGCGGATGCCCGCGATATTTTCATTGATTGCTTCGGTGCTGATCAACTGACGGCTTTCGTCCTTGCCCGACGGATCACCGATTTTTGTCGTGCCTCCCCCCATCAGAATCACCGGTGCGTTGCCGGTTTTTTGCAACCAGCGCAGCATCATGATCTGGATCAATGAGCCTATATGCAGGCTGGAAGCCGTTGCATCAAAACCGATATAGGCGCGTAAATTTCCTTGCATTAGGCGTTGGTCCAGAGCTTCCATATCTGTGCAGTCCTGCAAAAAGCCGCGCTCGATCATGACGGTCAAAAACTCTGATTTGGGCTTGTAAGTCATCTGTTTTTCGTCCTTTGATGCTGTTAAAGTGGTGTATAGCGCGAATTTTGTGAAAGGGAAGAGCATTGGCAAGATTTGATCCGATATGGGCCTTGGGACTGATGTCTGGCACCTCAATGGACGGGGTGGACGGGGCTATGTTGATGACCGACGGGCAAAATATCCACGCCTTTGGCGATAGATATTTTAGACCCTATTCGGATGCCGAGCGCGGGCAGATTGCGGCAGCACAAGGGCTGTGGCCTGGGGATAACCCCGCAATCCTGCAAGCGGCGGAAAAGGTGATACGCACGGCACATGCCGATGTGATCGCGCATTTTCCCGATGCACAAACGGTAGGTTTTCATGGTCAAACACTGGCACATGATCCAAAAGCCGGGCGCAGCCATCAGATCGGTGACGGGGCGCGGTTGGCGCGAGACTGCGGTAAACAGGTGGTCTGGGATTTTCGCACGGCAGACATGAAAGCAGGCGGGCAGGGTGCGCCCTTGGCACCATTTTTTCACCATGCCTGTGCGCGGCAGCTGGGCATGCAACGCTTGGTGGCTTTCGTGAACTTGGGCGGGGTCGGCAATGTGACACTCGTGGATGGCTCGAAATTTTCGCCCGAAGCGAACGGGGCCCTGTTAGCATTTGATACCGGGCCAGCCAATGCGCCGATCAATGATCTGGTGTCAAACCGTGTGGGGCTTGCCTGTGATAAAAACGGAGAGATTGCCGCCAAAGGAATTGTAAATACCGCCGTTTTGGAACGGGTGTTTGAAAATGATTATTTTCTAACACCGCCCCCTAAATCATTGGATAGAAGCAGTTTTTCTGAAATAAATACTTTAATAGCGCCTCTGACGCTTGAAGATGCGGCCGCCAGTCTGACCGCACTTGCCGCCTCATGTGTTTATGCCGCGCAGATGCATTTCCCCCGCGATCCCTATCGTTGGCTGATTTGTGGCGGCGGGCGCAAAAACACATCCCTTATGAATGCACTAAAACAACGCCTGGGCGATATGGTCGAGCCTTGCGAAGCTGTGGGTCTGGACGGGGATATGCTTGAAGCGCAGGCCTTTGCATATCTCGCGGTTCGGGTTTTGCGCGGTTTGCCGACGTCATCCCCTGGCACGACCGGTTGCTCTACGCCTGTTAGTGGCGGTATCATTTCTGATCCTTAAATTTCCAAAGGGTCAAAATATCCCCGCCGGAGGCATAAAACCCTAGCGCGAGGTTTCCGTCAGGCGCCGACGCACATATTCATCCACGGTTTGCAACATCAGTGCCATTTGTTCTTCACGTTTAAAGAAATGATCTGCCCCTTCGAGAACCTGATGGGTAATGGTGATGCCTTTTTGCTCGTGTAGTTTCGAAACCAGTTCTTCGGTATCACTCGGCGGTGCGACGCGGTCGGCCGAGCCGTTGATGATCAGACCCGATGCTGGGCACGGGGCAAGAAAGCTGAAATCATACATATTTGCCGGCGGCGAGGCGCTGATAAAGCC
>CAZMMG010000126.1:0-6658 GCA_964567355.1 uncultured Neptunicoccus sp. | reverse complement strand
TGTAGTCGGTGGTTGTTTGTGTTATGTTTGTTTTGTTTGTGTGTTTGTTGTGTGTTGTTGTTGTGTTTTGTGTTTTTTTTGTTTGTTTTTGGTTTATGTTGTTGTGTGTGTGTTTGGTTGTTTTTTTTTGTCAGGAGAGGAGGGTATACGAGGGTGGGCTTTGTTGTGTGTGGTGGGAGTTTGGTATAAGCGACAGTAGCTGGCCTTTGTTTTTGGTTTATTTTTTTTGACCTGTTTGATCACCGGTTCCATTGAGGCCAAAATTTTGTCACTCAAATGGCATTTCATAATATGGCCATCCGCGAGGGTTTTCATGGGGGGCACTTCAATATCACACAACCCCCCTGTAACCTGATCTTTGTAGTTGCAGCGTGTTTGGAACGGGCACCCTGTGGGCGGGTTCATTGCGGACGGAATATCGCCTTCCAGCACCACATGTTTTTTTGTAACGCTGGTGTCGGCGATAGGAACGGCAGACAGCAGGGCTTCGGTATAGGGGTGGTAGGGCGGCGAGAAAATGGCATCTGTCGACCCCATTTCAACCACATGGCCCAGATACATCACCATCACGCGGTCGGACAGGTAGCGCACAATTGACAGATCATGGCTGATGAACAAAAGCGTGGTTTTGTTTTCGCGCTGAATTTCCATCAGAAGATCGGTGACGGCGGCTTGCACCGATACATCCAGCGCCGACACCGGTTCATCGGCGACAACTATTTGTGCAGCGCCAGCAAAGGCCCGTGCAATACCCACACGCTGCTTTTGGCCGCCGGACAACTGACGCGGCATGCGGGTGGCAAAGGCGCGGGGCAATTTGACAAGATCAAGTAGTTTCAACATACGGTCATCGCGGTCGGATTCATCCGAACCTATACCGAAAATTTCTAATGCGCGAATTATCTGGCTGCCAATAGTCATCGCCGGGTTCAACGTGTCAAACGGGTTTTGGAATACCATCTGAAGTGAAGAAACCGTATGGGTATCGCGTTCTTCAATAGGTACGTCCTCGACCTGTTTTCCCAAGAGTTCAACCGAGCCATCGGTGGCGGTTTCCAGCCCCATCAGCACCTTGGCAAGGGTAGACTTACCGCAGCCGCTTTCGCCGACAATGGCCAGTGTTTCACTTTCTCGGGCTTCAAAGCTGATAGTTTCATTGGCTTTGACCACCCGCTTTTCGCCGCCACCAAACATTGCATTGGCCGCGACCTCATAGTATTTTTTCAGGTTATCCACTTTCAGGACAATGTCGCCAACTTCTGTTTTGGCCGTGGTTGAACCCGCCACGATGGGAGCATCCCAGTCGATGTTTTCAAACATCAGGCACCGCGAGTAGTGGCGTTTATTGCCTTTGACAGAAGCCATCGTAATATCGTTTGCGTTACATAAATCCTCTTTGTAATAGTTGCAGCGTGGCCCGAAATTACAGCCGTTAGGCCGTTCATGGGGTAGCGGAAAATTTCCCGGGATTGCCACAAGGGGGTGCTCGTTTTTATCGGCACCCGGAAGTGGGATCGAGCGGAACAAGGCTTGTGTATAAGGGTGGCGCATTTTGTCGAACACATCCTTGATGCTGCCGGTTTCCACCGCTTCACCAGAATACATCACGCACAAACGATCACAAGTATCCAGGATTAGGCCAAGGTTATGGCTGATGAACAGCATCGAGGTGCCGTATTTTTTGCCAAGGTCCTTGACCAGTTCCACGATGCCCGCTTCAACGGTTACATCCAGCGCGGTTGTCGGTTCATCAAGGATCAGAAGCGAGGGTTTTGACATCAAGGCCATGGCGATCACGATGCGTTGCTGTTGCCCGCCAGACAGTTGGTGCGGGAATGAGTTCATCATTCGTTTCGGGTCGGGTAGGCGAACGCTTTCGACAATTTCTAGTGCCATTGCATAGGCATCATCCTTGGACATGCCCTCATGGATCATTGGCACTTCCATCAGTTGCTTGCCGATTTTCATTGCTGGATTCAGGGATGCCATCGGTTCTTGATAAATCATTGCTATTTCAGAGCCGCGCAATTGGCGTAGTTCTTCTAGTGCCATACCGATCAACTCGCGACCCTTGAACTTGATCGAACCGCTGACGCATTTGCCGTTTACGCCCAAATCCTGCATCACGCCCAATGCCACGGTGGATTTACCACAGCCGCTTTCGCCCACCAGCCCGACGGCTTCGCCCGGCATAACTTTGACAGAAAAATCCATCACCGCCGGAATTTCGAACAGTCGGGTAAAAAACGAAATTGACAGGTTGTCTATTTCCAGGATTGGGCCATCATATGCTTGTTTTTCCATGGTACTCTCCTAATCCTTTAAACTCTGTTCACGCAGTCCGTCGGCCAGCAGGTTCAAGCCAAGCACAAGCGACATCAATGACAGGGCCGGTGGCAAGGCAGGGTGCGAATAGATCGCCAGCAATCTGCGACCCGCGTTGATCGTCGACCCCCAGTCCGGGCTTTCAGACTCCAGCCCCAATCCGAAGAAGCCCAAAGTCCCAAGCAGGATTGTGGTATAGCCGATACGTAGACAGAAATCGACGATCAGCGGCCCGCGCGCATTGGGCAGAATTTCCCACAGCATGATATACCACGGGCCTTCGCCACGGGTTTGGGCGGCGGCGACATAATCGCGGGTTTTGATGTCCATGGTCAAGCCGCGAATAATCCGAAACACCGTCGGCGAGTTCACGAACACCACGGCGACAAACACGATCAGAATGTTGGCCTGCATGGAAATGATCCCGACAGGGTCTGCATTCCAGGCAATGCCCAGATAAATCCAGCCGCCAACTATCACTGTGATTGCAACCAGAACATTGCGTTTTTGCGGCTGCGTGTAGAACCGCGATTGCCATAGAACCACCAGAAATATAATCGGGAACAGAAACAATACGGCTGCCATATATTTAGGTAGGCCGGTTTTCACGATCTCGGGGGTGACCAAAAGATAGAACAGCAAGATCACCGGGAAAGCCAGTATCAGGTTGGCCAGAAACGACAGAAACGTATCGCGTTTACCGCCGTAATAGCCCGCAGGAAGGCCCAGTGTGATGCCGACCATGAAGGCGAATAATGTGGCCAGCGGGGCGATTTGCAAAACGATACGGCTGCCTGCAACTACCCGGCTGAACACATCGCGTGCCAGATTGTCGCCGCCCAGCAAAAACCACTGAAAATCATCAGCCGTTGCGCCTCTGACAGGCGTGCCGGGGAGTTTATTTTTCATCCCCGAGATTTGCATCAGCGGATCATGGGTCATGATTATGTTGGCAAACAGCGCCGTGAGCACCCAGAAAACCACCAAAGCAAAGCCGACCATGCCAATGGGACTATCAAACAGTTTGCCATAAAGGCCGGTTTTTCTTTTGGTGGCGATTGAAACTATGAATATTGCAATCAGGCCGATCCAGACAGGCAAAAGCTGATGCAGGATGCCGGTGAAAATTTGAAAAGAGCTTAAAGGTTCCATGTGACTGTTCCTCCTTAAGATACGCGAATGCGCGGGTTGAGGAATACATAGCCAATGTCCGAGATCAACTGCGTGACCAGAACGACGATGACCGCGACAACCGAGATGCCCAAAAGCAGCTCGATGTCATTGTTTTGCGCCGCTTGTACCAGTGCCCAGCCAAAGCCTTTGTAGTTGAACAGGGTTTCCACGATAACAACGCCGGTCAACAGCCACGGGATTTGCAGAATAATCACCGTGAACGGGGCTATCAGCGCGTTACGCAAGGCGTGTTTCAATACAACATTTCGGAAACTGACCCCTTTCAAGCGTGCGGTGCGGATATATTGTGCGGTCATCACCTCGGCCATAGAAGCGCGGGTCATCCGCGCGATATATCCCATGCCGTATAGGGCAAGCGCCATTACCGGTAGGGTGAAATTTGCGAATGTAATATCCGCCATTGCCGATGTGGCCGAGCCTTTAAACAGGGTTCTGCTGGATAGAAGTCCCCAGTCGTGCAACAGCGGTGACAGGCCGGATTTGGACGAGGCCAACAGGACAATGAAAATAACCCCGGACACGTATTCAGGTGTTGCCGTGGTTGCGATTGCAAATGTCGACAAAGTGCGGTCGGTGCGCGAGCCTTCGCGCATGCCGGCAAAAATGCCCACGATCAGGGCCATTGGCACCATGACGCACAAAACCGTCAACATCAGCCAACTGGTCAGGCCAAGTCTTTTGGTGACAATTTTCCAGACCTCTTCTTTGAAGACCGAAGAATAGCCCCATTTTGCCTGTAGGATACCGCAGAAGTTCGGTATATCTGCAGGGGCTATGCCGGGCCGAGTGCAACGGCTGAGAACCGTGCCATCCTTGGTGACGGTTTTCATACTGGGAACGACGCCCAGCCATTCGCCGTATTTCTTGAAGGTGTTTTGCGTATATCCACGATCCGTCAGCCAACTTTGAACCTGTTTATCGGTCATACGCATATTGCCTTGGGTTTTGGCAAGTTTTTCCAAGTTTGGATCAAGGTTTGTCAAAAAGAAAACGATAAAAGTCAGACAAAGTGCAGTAATGATCATAACCCCGAACCGCTTTAAAATAAAACTTCCCATTGGTGTCCCTATTATTTTGGCCATTGGTTGCAGGTTAAATCCCGCGTTTTTTATGGCTGAGTGCAAGCGAAAAAGGCCGCTCAATAAGCGGCCTTTCTTTGGTGTTTTGTTATGCCCAGCCTAATTTGTGAACGTGAATTTCGAACAAAGGATGCATTTCGTAATTCACAACGCCTTCTTTGGCATGACGGTATAATGAGCGCCAGTACGGTTGAATGGTCACGCCTTCTTCTTGCATGATGGTTTCAATCCGCACCATTTTTTCACGGCGTTTATCCGAATCCGCAATTGCCAAAGCTTCCGTCAGCAAACTGTCGAACTCTTCATTGGCAAACCCGGTTTCATTCCATGCTTCACCGGAACGGTACGCCAATGCCAGAACCTGAACACCCAAAGGGCGCATGTTCCAGTTGGTCGAGCTGAACGGATATTTTGCCCAGTCATTCCAGAAAGTGGAGCCTGGCAGAATTGTCCGTTTCACCTTGATACCAGCTTTGCGTAATTGGGCGGCCACAGCATCGGTGGTGTCTTTGCGCCAGTTGTCGTCGATCGACAGCAGTTCATGCTCATAATCGCCCATTCCGGCTTCATCCATCAGGGCTTTTGCACCAGCGGGGTCAACTTTCAGGGGGGTTAGTTTGGCATATTCAGGGTGGATCGGACAAACATGGTGGTTTTCCGCAGGCGTCCCCAGACCGGATACGCCCAGTTCCAGACAGACAGAGTTGTCAACAGCCAGAGCCAGTGCACGGCGGACACGAACGTCGGCATATGGTTTTTTGCCATCGACTTCGGCCAGTTGGTTTGGACGAATTACGATCGTGGCAGCCGTAATGGCTTCCGAGTTTTGCCAGCCTAGCCCGGTGAAAATGTCAACAAATTCACCGGATGTTTCATAGAGCATGTCAATCTCTTCGGCTTCGGCGGCGGCCACAAATGCTGAGGGATCTGTGCCGTAGTCGATGAACTCAATGCGGTCGAGATAGGCACCGTTCCCGGCATCCCACCAGTCGTGGCCATCGGCGCGTACCAGCACGCTTTTCACACCCACTTCCAAAGATTCCGGTTTATAAGGGCCGGTGCCAACCGGGTTTGTCAGCATGGTGTCAGCAGTGTGGCTGGCATGTGTAATCGCGCCAGGATAGTCTGTCATGCCCGCGATTAGCGTGATATCGGCGGCAGGCAGCTTCAGTTGTACGGTATGGCTGTCCACAACGTTGATAACACCAGCTTTTGCTTTTTTGGTTTCAGCGTCGATCAAAGTCGCCATACGGCCAGCCATAGAGTTGCCTTCTACGGTTTTATCGCACCAGCCAGTAATGTTACGGGCTACGTCGTCGGCAGTGAAATCGTCGCCATTGTTCCATTTGGCACCTTTGCGAACATGCAAAGTATATACTGTGGCATCGTCATTAATATCCCAACTTTCCAACAGGCGGCCCTCAAAGGTGCCGTCTTTGTTGTATTGCACCAGATATTCCAGCCAGCCGCGTGTGAAGTTAGCGATTTCCGACCAGTCATAGGTGCGCGGATCTTTTAATGCACGTACCGCCTGTTCAATGCGCAAGGTTCCCCCCATTTTCGGGGTGCCTGCCGCATAAGCGGGTGCTGGCATGCCCAACATGCCATAAGCGGTCGCTGCGGTTGCGCCAAATGTGCTTGCCATGGCAAGAAATTCGCGGCGATCAACCTCGGATCCTTTGCGTGCGGTCTTTGCCGATTTTAAGATATGACCGGGCAGAGCCTCACCGTTTCGTTTGAAAAATTTCATTATTGTCTCCCTGTTCTTCCCAAAGTTTTATGTAGTGGTGGGCAGCCTAGCAAGTGTCGGCCCCATCTCCAAACAAATTAAGCAAAGAAGCGGAGCATTGTGATTTTGGCTTTAATTGCGACGCTTCATAACATTCATGCGACGAAGTTGTTTGGTGCAGGCGGTTGTTTATCGGGGCAGTGTAAGAATCAGTTAATGCAATCTCTGACGTATAAGATAAATTGCATGGCTACCGTATTCGTGGGTGATTTCATATGGCTGTATCGAAGGGGGGGGCAGTAAGCATTGGTATTGGGGTGTACAATATGAC
>CAZMMG010000125.1:0-6671 GCA_964567355.1 uncultured Neptunicoccus sp. | reverse complement strand
ATATAGGGCCCTGTTATCGTAAGAATAAACAAACCACCCCCTAAAAGTATCGGGCCGGCCACGAAAAAAACAGGCAATGACGGCATCATGCGATTAGCCAAAGCCAAGCCGGCGTTTATTATCATTCCCATGACATAAAACGGGGCCGTCAGGCTTAGCCCAATGTAAAAACTTTTACTGGCAGCTTTTATAATCTGGCCGGCCATATCCCCCAACATGATCTGCCCAGGCGGGAAAACCTCATAGCTCATCAAAATTGCCCTGATAATAATATGGTGCAGATCGGTGACGAAAATCAGTGTAAGTTCCAGCATCAAAAGTGCAGATGCAATAATTGTGGCACCTTGAAAAGACCCCAGTTTTGGGGCAAAAACATTGGTTATCCCCGATACCAACCCGATTTGATACCCTGCAAACAGCAATGCCGTCATAATGATCCGCGCGGTTAACCCAATCCACAGCCCGACAGTGATTTCAAGCGCGACAATGGGTATAAACTGCAACCATGAATTAAACTGCAAAGGGCCAATAGGCACAGCGGTATAAAGCGCGAGACTTAGAACAACTGCAAACATCAGCCTGTAGCGTATCGACACTTGGGTTTCGCCAAAGCCCGGCATGAAAATAAGAATACTGCCGATGCGGGCAAACACCACAATAATGCCGGTCATTTGCGAGGTTAAAAAAACCGCCAAACTCATGATTTAGTTCTCGATGGAGGAAACTGTGCGCAAAGTTGCTTTGCGATGTATCTCGTTATGGGAAATGACCTGTGTTAACGGGCTGGCCCTTTCCAGCATGGAGTGCACGAATGTGCGCACTTCGGGGGCAACCAGCAACGCGGGCCACTCATCTTTTTCAGCATAGTGCTGAATGACCTTGCGGGCCGCCAGAATGAAATCTTGCACCCGCTGTGGCGACATGATGAAATTGCGTTCATCACCGTTGACACGCACCGCTTCTTTGAACTCTTTTTCCCAGTTCTGGGACATTGTAATAACGGAAATAAAACCCGTTTCATCGGCAAGAGATTTGCAAATCTGGTTGGCCAATTTTAACCGAACATGTTCTGTAATTGTTGCCACTTTCGCACTGGTACGACTGGCTTCGGTAATCGCCTCCACAATCAAAGGGAAATTTCGTATTGAAATGCGCTCTGTAAGCAAAGCCTGTAAAACCTGCTGAACCAACACAGCAGGCGAGCTGATGGAAATTTCCGTGATCAGTTTTTGATATTCCCTATCAAGCTTGTCGATCATTGCGCGGGTAGCCCCATACGTCAGCAATTCTGGCATATGTTCCTTAATGACAGAGGTCAGATGTGTTGTAATAACGCTTTCTGGATCAACAACCGTATAGCCATCACGCTCTGCCTGGTTTGCATGTTCCACTGTAACCCAAACCGCATCCAACCCGAATGCGGGCTCTTTTGTGCGTTCGCCGGGCAGGGAAATGGGGGCCTCTGTTGGGTTGATCACCATCATCATCGTGGGACGCACTTCACCGCGGGCAACCTCTACACCTTGTACCAAAATGGCATAAGAGCTGTTTGGCAACATCGGTTCATCTTTGATCCTGACGGATGGCAATATAAACCCGTAATCTTTCGCAAACAGCTTCCTTAGGCTTTTGATTTTCCCCGGAAGCGCTGCTTCATCACTACTGACCAGCGGCACAATATCCATGCCCAGCTCTATCCATAAATCATCAAGCTTTAAAACATCTTGGATGTCCTCATCGGATCTATCCACTCTATCCTGTTCTGCATCCGCATCCTCGCGCTGCTTGTCCAGTTCCTTGTCTTGGGCCTGACGTTGCATATAATAGCCTAAACTTGACATCGTTATTGCCAAGGTTGCAAAGACAGTGATGGGAAAACCGGGCAATAACCCTATGCCAAACAACAGCCCGCTGGCCATATAAAGTGCTTTGGGGTATTTACTGAGTTGGCTAAGAACCGCTTCGTTGGTAGCCCCGGTTGTACCGCCTTTTGTGACGATCAAACCTGCGGCAAGCGAAACAATAAGGGCAGGTATCTGGCTGACAAGACCGTCACCGATTGTTAAAACTGTGTAAACATTTGCCGCTTCCGACAGGCTAAGATGGTGCTGGACGGTTCCGATTAGAATGCCCCCAACCGCATTTATTGACGTGATGATGATCCCCGCGATTGCATCCCCGCGCACGAACTTTGAAGCACCGTCCATCGCCCCGAAAAACCCGCTTTCGTCTTCCAGTTCCTTGCGCCGGATGCGGGCCTGTTCTTCATCGATAAGACCAGCACCCAGATCGGCATCAATCGCCATTTGTTTGCCTGGCATTGCGTCAAGTGAAAACCGTGCAGAAACTTCGGCAATACGTGTTGAACCTTTGGTAATAACAATGAAATTGATAATCACAAGAATAGCGAAGATCACAATGCCGATTACAAAATTACCGGCTACGATGAAACGCGAAAAGCCTTCGATTACGCCGCCCGCTGCCCCGGTTCCGGTATGTCCTTCGCTTAAGATCAACCTTGTCGACGCGACATTCAGGGATAGCCGAAGCATGGTAACAACCAGTAGCAATGTTGGAAAGCTGTTGAATTCAAGCGGTTTTGGTATCCATAGGGCGACCATCAGGATCAATGCGGAAATCGAGAGGGATATGGCCAGCCCGAAATCCAACACCATTGACGGCAAAGGTACAAACAGCATTGCCAAAATCAGCATAACACCGATCGCAAACCCTACATCGCGGTTGGATAAGCTAAGCGATAGCAACCGGTCACCGTTGCCTTGATTTGTGTTGGTGGCGCTCATCTAAGTCTCCGTAAGGCATTGTTCTTGAACTGCGGCAAAATAGGTTGCAACTGTGCTTGACTGTAAATACTGCGGTAGCGGTCCGCGCTCGCGCCCTGAAGGCTTAAGGCCGCCGTCCAGAAACTGTTTTTCCGAGGCTTGTTTGCAGCCGGCTTTGTCGGGTGTTCTTGTGACAGCTCCGTTGTGCGGGTAATCGGCGAGTTCAAACCGGCAAGTAGGCGAAACTGATCTATTTGGGCATTTGCAACGCGTATATTTTGTTGCAATGATTTTAGATATATTTTTTGTCTAGATAGGGTTTTTGAATGATACCGCCCGGCCGCAATGCGCCAGCTTCCGGTTTTATTATATAGCGTTTTCAATAAATGTGCAGCGTAATTCACATTGGTTTTGGGGTCGAAACCTTCGATTAAGCTAGAAAATGCGTCTGGATGCCAGCGCAGGTTTATTTGCATGCACCCAATGTCTATAGAGCGCATTCCACTGTTCAATTGATTGGCTACCCGGGTCATTGCCGCGGCTTTGGTCTCGAAAAGATAGCCCTGTCCTTCGGCGTTAATTGTCCAAGGCCAGACCATCAACTGCTTGTCTATTTTTGTGCCGGCTTCTTGTAGTCCTATACCCAACAGAATATTATCCGGGATGCCATAACGATTTTGGGCAAGTAGTATTTCGCGGATACAAACACTTTGTACAGGCGAAGATAAATCCGTTTCCGTCAACACCGCAGTTTGGGATTTGGTGTAGAATCCGCCCCATCCCGCTTGTGTACCAACCGCGGCACAGCCCCAGATAACTACAGACAGCCAAACAGTTTGCAAAGGACGTTGTACAATCACTGTACACCGCTGGAAATAAGATCAAAGGTTTGGTCGGACAGCTTTCGCAATAATTTATATATGTAAGGCGTCCATACAAGCAACCCAACGAAAATTGCAACAATTTTTGGCACAAAAGTTAACGTCAGTTCTTGAATTTGGGTCAGTGCCTGAAAGAAAGCGATTGCAAGCCCGATCGACATCGCCAAAATTAGAATGGGTCCGGATGCATATAAAACAGTTCTAATCATTTCTGAAAAAGCTGTGTAAATTTCGGTAGCGTCCATCGTTATCTATCCTTCGGCGGTTATCTGACCCCGGCTATTGCTTTAAATAGGCATGTGCAAAATTTCTTGATATGCAGCAACAAATTTATCCCGCACGGACACAGCAACCGTGACACTGGATTCTAGTGCCATTGTTGCTTCGACGATCTGTTGGGTATCCACATTTCCCTTCAGGCCCTCTTCCATAGTGACCTCTGCCTTATGCGCGTTGGAAATTGCTTCTGTTGCGGCCGTTTGCAGTATTTCGGAAAAGCTTTTGCTGTCGGTTTTGTTAGGGTTTTGGACAGCCTCTGCAATCAGATCCTTTGAATTGCGATATGCCCCTTGGGCGGCTGTGGTCGAAACTAACGGAGATAGGTTTGTCATAAGGGTTATTCTCTATTTCAGAAGATCAAGAATTTGCATGCGCATGCGTCGGCCGGCATCGAACATGTTCAAATTAGCCTCGTAGCTGCGCGATGCTTCGCGCATATTCGCCATTTCGATAAGCGGATTCACATTGGTATTTTTTACATAGCCCTTGTCATTCGCGGCAGGGTTACTGGGGTCGTAGGACAGGGTAAACTTGGTTGTATCGTGACCGATGTTATCGACCTTAACCAGCGAGTCTCCAGATTTGCGATCGACCATTTCCGCAAAAGAAATTGTTTTGCGTTGATAGGGATCACCCCCCGGGGTTGTTCCGAGCGAGTTTGAGTTGGCTACGTTCTCGGAAATAACCTTTAAGCGCTCGCCTTGCGCACGCATGCCACTGGCGGCAATGGTCAATATGGATTTCAAAGGGTTCATTTTAATACCTTTCCAAGCGGCGAACTTATCGACCGCCTCTGACGGCTAAAGTCAAAAGATCATGGCCTTTGCGGTACAGTCGCGCGGCAAGCTGATAATTGCCGCTGATTTCATTGACCTTGATCGTCTGCTGTTCCAAAACAACCGAGTTGCCGTCCAGCGTCTCAGCCCAAGCCGACTTGTCAACTTCGGAACGTACGCCAGCGGTTTGCGTCGATGTCTTGATGTGACGTGGGTCTGTTGTTGTGACACCTGTTTGCTGGGTGCTCTCCAGCATTTTGGCAAATGAACTTATGTCTTTTGCCTTAAAGCCCGGCGTGTTGGCATTTGCGACATTTTCCGAGATTACTTTTTGCCGGGTGCTTAGCCACTCCAAGCGTTGTGATGCGTCTTTAAAGAAGGGTATTGAAGTGAAACTCATGATTAACTCCCCTAATTTATTCTGTTTCATTTTAGTTAAAACAAGGTTAACATGATTTAATCAAAATTACTACAGGATAATACATGACTCAAGCACTTTTAGGCCTGTCAATGTTTGTAAGAAACCTTGATACTACAAAGATAGTTGGCCAGGTTTGTGCTATTACTGGCCTGTCATTGACGGTTTCCGGCTTGGAACGGGCGATGGGCATTGGGCAGCGCTGTTTAATACACGGCAAATCAAACTCAATACTCGGTGAGGTGGTCGGGGTCGATGCTACGGGAACATATGTGTTGCCGTTTGGAACCTGGGATGGTGTTGCCGTTGGTGACCCCGTCGAATTAAGCACACAAGGTGATATTATCCGTCCTGACGCTTCCTGGGTTGGGCGGGTCATTAATGCTTTGGGCCAGCCGCTGGATAATAAAGGCCCGCTTTTTGAGGGAACAAAACCGCAAGCGCTGAAACGGCCACCCTTGGCCGCTTATGATCGCCGACGTGTTGGTGACCGGTTGGCCACGAATATCAAAACGGTTGATATTTTCACGCCATTGTGTCGTGGGCAAAGAATGGGCGTATTTGCAGGGTCGGGGGTGGGTAAATCAACTTTGATGGCAATGTTTGCACGCAACTGCGAAGCGGATGTGATCGTTGCAGGTTTGGTGGGTGAACGTGGGCGGGAAGTTCAGGATTTTATTCAAGATGATTTAGGACAAGAAGGTATGGCCCGAACAGTTTTGGTTGTCTCTACGGGCGATGAACCACCGCTGATGCGCCGGCAGGCGGCATGGATGGCAATGGCGATTGCCGAATATTTCCGTGATCAGGGCAAACAGGTTTTGTTATTGTTGGACAGCATCACCCGTTTTGCCATGGCACAGCGTGAAATTGGTCTGTCTGGTGGTGAACCGCCTACAACAAAAGGCTATCCACCGACTGTTTTTTCCGAATTGCCAAGATTGCTGGAACGTGCGGGGCCCGGGCCAAAAGGTGCAGGCGACATCACAGGGCTTTTTACGGTTCTGGTTGATGGCGACGATATGAACGAGCCTATTGCCGATGCGGCACGCGGTATTCTGGATGGGCATGTCGTTTTGGATCGGCGCATTGCCGAGCAAGGCCGCTATCCGGCTGTGAACATTCAAAAAAGTATTTCGCGTATGCTGCCTGATTGCCATAGTGCGGCAGAATACACGGTGCTTCAAGCCGCGCGAACGGCTTTGTCGATGTATAATGATATGGAAGAATTAATCCGCATCGGCGCCTATAAACACGGCACCGATCCCGAGATTGACGCAGCCATCCGGTTTTTTACCCTTACTCAGGAATTCCTTGCACAACGTAAAACCGAAAGCATGATCGCCGATCAATCCTTTGCAGATATTTACAGATTACTAAGCGAGGCGGCAATTCATACTGAATTGCCGACGCAATAGTAGAATGCATTACATGAAAATATCAACACATGACTCTTATACACATCTCCGAGCCCACAAGACTAAGGCAAACATCGTATGCCGACTCCTCCTTGACACAAAAAACACAAAACAGA
>CAZMMG010000124.1:0-6708 GCA_964567355.1 uncultured Neptunicoccus sp. | reverse complement strand
CCATCGCCCAAGAATGGCGCGGATTAAGCAAAAGCGTTTGGCGAATGTCGGACAAAGATAGGCCATATTCGCCCATCATATAGAACTCGGTGGCTCGTTTATTCCAGGCTTCGGAAAAATCGGGGGCGTGGTCGATAACGATCGAGAAATGCATAACAGCCGTACGCAACTGCCCCGCCTCCATCGCACGAATACCGCGTTGCAACTGATAATCCATCGCGGGCGAACCAGACTTTTCCCATTTGCGCCAGATTTCGCTTTCGGTAGTTTTCCAGTCATTGTTAGCCGAGTCCTGTAACGCAATAAACAACTCATCAAGCGTGGCGGTTTGCGCAAAAGCGTGATTATTTTCACTCATTGCGAAAATTAACGCCACGGAACAAAGCACAAGACGCATCAGGGTCTTTAAATTTTGCAAGTTTACCTTCATGTAAACCAAACTATCGCATATATATCAGAATGCGAGAGGTTTTATGGGCGAAGGATACCAAATGAGTGATGTTATAACAAAAGCAGTGGACGCACTGAACGAAAAACTAGGGGGCGCGGGTTTTGACGGTTCAATCAAGGTCGATATTGCCGGCGAAGGCTGCATTATCATCGATGAAAATGGTGCGCGAGCCGGCGATGACGATGCAGATTGCACCCTATCGGCAGATGCAGAGACTTTTCAGGGCATGCTAACAGGCGACGTAAACCCGACATCGGCCTTTATGACCGGTGGCTTGACGGTAGACGGCGACATGAGTGCTGCGATGAAACTTGGCGCTGTACTGTCCTGATATGACCGATGCACCGCTTTTCACCGACATAGCCAATGCCCCCGCAGGTGGACAGGCCCATTGGGCGACCTGTTCGGACGGGGTACGCATCCGTGTTGCCACATGGAAATCAGGCGCCAAGGGGACGGTTCTGATTTTTCCGGGCCGCACCGAATATATTGAAAAATACGGACGCGCGGTACAATCCGCACTTGATCGCGGCTATTCAGCCGCAGTGATCGACTGGCGCGGTCAGGGATTGTCCGAACGTTTGACCCCCGATCACCAATTGGGCCATGTGACGCATTTTCTGGACTACCAGTTGGATATTGACGCCCTGCTGGCGGTGATGCACAAAGCGGGCCTGCCAAAGGCGCATAGCCTGATTTCCCACTCCATGGGCGGCACCATTGCGCTTCGCGCTTTGCACAATGGCCTAGCAGTGAAAAAGGCTATTTTTTCCGCCCCGATGTGGGGTATCTACATCGAACCCGCCTTGCGCATTCCCGCCCAGATAATTTCGAATGTCGGGCCGTTGATCGGTTTGGGGAAAAAATATGCCCCGAACACCAATTCAAAAAACTATGTTCAGGTGACCGATTTTGCAGATAACACCCTGACAAATGACAAAAAAACATATCAGTGGTTGGTTGACCAGTTGGATGCACACACCGAATTGGGTATTGGTGGCCCCAGCATAGGCTGGCTACACCAAGCCCTTGTGGAATGCGCCAAATTGCGCCGCATGGCGCCCCCCAAACATGACTGTCTGTGCTTTTTAGGCAGTGAGGAAGCCATCGTATCGCCGCCCGCCATCCGCCGCATTATGGGCCGCTGGGAAAATGGCACCTTGATAAATGTGCCGGGCTCACAACATGAAACGCTGATGGAAAAACCCGCTGTGGTGAAACGGTTCTGGACAGAAACCGATCGGTTCCTAGCCTCGTAAAAGCGCTAGAGCCTGTGCATGTACCGCCATGTCCCCCGCCGCAATGACCTGCCCGCCCCTGTGGGCAGGCCCACCCTGCCAGTTGGTGACAATTCCGCCGGCGTTTTTAACCACTGCCATCGGGCCTTGGATATCATAAGCATTCAGGCCCGCCTCGATCACCAGATCAATATGGCCGGCGGCAAGCAGCGCGTAAGCATAACAATCGGTGCCGTATCGCGTTAGCTTAGCCGCCCCTGACACCCGCCCGAAGGCTGCCTGCTCGTCAGTCGTGCCCACTTCTGGAAAGGTCGAGAACAAGACCGCGTCGGACAGGCTTGCGCAGTTACGCACCTTTATGGCGCGACTTTCTTGCGCACGTGTCCAATGCGCTGCATCGAATCCGCCAGAAAAACGCTCGCCCGTAAAAGGTTGATCGACGATGCCCAAGACCGGCCCATTGCCCGCATCCAGCCCGATCAAGACGCCCCATGTGGGTGTGCCACTGATATAGGCCCGGGTGCCGTCGATGGGGTCAAGCACCCATGTCAGCCCCGTACAGCCTGCAACATCGGCATATTCTTCCCCCAAGATACCGTCATCGGGTCGGCGTTTGGCCAGAATTTCACGCATTTCACGTTCAATCGATTTGTCAGCTATGGTGACCGGATCAAACCCCGCGTCGAGTTTGTTTTCCAATGCCTGATCGGGGACGCGGAAATATTGCAGGGCAATCGGCCTTGCGGCATCGGCCAAAGCATGGGCCACATCCCACAATTCCGCTTTTAATATGTTCGATAAGTTAGACAAAGAAAAACTCCGGTCAGCAGCAGTTCCAGCCAGAGTTTTCATATTGCATGGTTCAGGTCAAGACTGACCTAGATGCTCATTTACCCATCTCATGTAAACCGTCATATACTAGAGGGTATTGGTTTTAATTTTAAGCCGCATCACTTAGAACGCGTGCCAGATCAAATAATTTTCTGCGCTGGTTTTCGGGAATGGCATAATATGAGCGTACCAGTTCAAGCGCTTCTTTATCTGCCAGCAAATCGCCCTGCCCTGTAGGTTTTGCATTGGTTGGGCTCTCTACAAGTGTGGCACCTTCATAACCTTCGAAAAAGAATGTAATAGGCACGCTCAGCGTGTCTGCAATATCCCAAAGCCGTGATGCACTAATCCGGTTCATTCCAGTTTCATATTTTTGGATTTGCTGAAACTTGATTCCCACGGCCTCACCGAGTTGCTGCTGGCTATAGCCAACCATCCAACGTCGTTGCCTTACACGTTTGCCAACATATTCATCTACCGGATGTGCCATTTTTATAAATCCTCGATTACTACTATGGGTAATATAGCAAATTCTGAAAGAGATTGCATTCAGAGTTTGAAACTGAATCTAGTTTACCATAGATTAACTACGATAACTATTTGTTTTACATTAATAATATTCAAATAATGTTTCTACATATCTTCAAATTTCAGTTCAATTTGAAGGAGAGCACCTACCCGATAGTTAGTTTCTAAAAGCTCTGATCTTTGCAAAATGCAAAGATACCATAGGGTCAACTTTTGCATTTTGCAAAAGTCACCATTGCAATTCTGTTACAAAAGAATCAACCAGAAATGGAAAACTATAAATCCAATGCCCGTGGACCATCACATATTAAAACCAGCCCTTACGATATGGAAGAGCTGGTTTTTAATATTTATCTGGCAATGGTCGAATTTTAAAAGGCTGGGTTTTAGCTGGCAACCTTGGACATGCGTTTGCGTTCATTGCTATCCAGGTAGCGTTTGCGCATTCGTATGGAATTCGGCGTCACTTCCACCAATTCGTCATTATCAATGTAAGCAATAGCCTCTTCCAAAGACAGTTTAATCGGTGTCGTCAAGCGCACGGCTTCATCCGTGCCCGAGGCCCGCACGTTGGTCAGTTTCTTGCCCTTCAAAGGGTTCACTTCCAGATCGTTTTCACGGTTATGCTGACCAATGATCATGCCGGTGTAAACTTCTTCTTGCGCACCGATAAAGAACCTGCCGCGATCTTCCAGATTGAAAATAGCATAAGACACGGACGTGCCACTTTCCATCGAGATTAGCACACCTGTACGGCGACCGGGAATAGCCCCCTTATAAGGTGCCCAGTCGTGAAACACCCGGTTCAACACACCAGTGCCGCGCGTATCGGTCAGGAATTCGCCATGATAGCCGATCAACCCACGTGCAGGCACAAGGGCTATAATCCGGGTCTTGCCAACCCCGGCGGGCTTCATTTCCGTCATCTCGCCGCGCCGCGCCCCGGTAATTTTTTCGATCACCACGCCGGAATATTCGTCATCCACGTCAATGGTAACTTCTTCGATCGGTTCATATTTTTGGCCGTCACGGTCTTGAAACAAAACTTGAGGCCGTGAAATGGACAGTTCAAAGCCTTCACGGCGCATGTTTTCGATCAAAACACCCATTTGCAACTCACCGCGTCCCGCCACTTCAAAGGCTTCGCCACTTGGCGTGTCACTGATCTTGATCGCCACGTTGGACTCGGCTTCTTTCATCAAGCGGTCGCGAATAACCCGCGATTGCACTTTTTTGCCGTCACGCCCAGCCAGCGGGCTGGTGTTGATGCCAAACGTCACTGTGATGGTAGGCGGATCAATCGGTTGCGCAGGAATTGCCTCGGTGACAGATACGTCAGCCAGCGTGTCGGCCACAGTTGCCTTGGACATGCCCGCGACCGAGATAATATCGCCTGCTTCAGCCACATCAATCGCTGTTTGCTCTAAGCCGCGAAATGCCAAAACCTTGGTGACGCGGAAGTTTTCGATCAAACTGCCGTCGCGGCTCATTGCCTTAATGGTTTGCCCGGTTTTCAATGTTCCGGTTTCCACACGGCCAGTCAGCAGGCGGCCCAGAAACGGGTCGCCGCCCAATGTTGTGGCCAGCATGCTAAACGGTTTTTCGCGTTCGGAAATCTGTGCAGGCGCAGGGACATGCTCGATAATCAGATCAAACAAAGCATCCAGATTTTTGCGTGGCCCGTCCAGTTCCATATCGGCCCAGCCAGAACGGCCCGAGGCATACATATTAGGGAAATCAAGCTGCTCGTCGGTCGCGTCCAAATTGGCGAACAGATCAAAGCACGCGTCCAAGGCCTGATCCGGCTCGCCGTCGGGTTTGTCAACTTTGTTCACCACAACAATCGGGCGCAACCCCAAAGCCAAGGCTTTCGAAGTCACGAACTTGGTTTGCGGCATCGGCCCTTCGGCGGCATCCACCAACAGCACCACACCGTCGACCATAGACAAGATACGTTCCACCTCGCCGCCAAAATCGGCGTGGCCCGGCGTGTCCACAATATTGATGCGTACACCATTCCAAACCACGGATGTAGGTTTGGCAAAAATGGTGATGCCGCGTTCACGTTCCAGATCGTTACTGTCCATCGCCCGCTCGGTGGTGGCCTCGTTTTCGCGGTAAATACCAGATTGTTTCAGCAGCTCATCCACCAAGGTGGTTTTGCCGTGGTCAACGTGGGCAATAATAGCAATATTTCGTAAATCCATGATACGCGCCTTTTCGGGGGGTGTTGGGTGTTTCGTGCGCCCATAGACCAGATAAGGGTGAATGGCTAGTGAAAAACGTGGGATAGGCCGGATGCGTGGTTTTAATACCAGTCTGCCCATTGATAAATCTGATAATCATCCAAACGATCTAAAGTCGGTATTGGGCTTGGATGACGAACAGCTTGATTTAAATCAATACATCGCGCAGAATTTATCTGCTATATTGAAGTCAGCACCATAGAAAGGTCTTTTCCCGATGATCCATAAAATACTCGTAGCCGTGGATGGCTCAGAACATTCCATGAAAGCCGTCGATTACGCCGCATCGATTGCCGCGGCACTGAAAGCCCGGCTGGGCATTCTTTATATCTTAAAAACCCGTGAGCTGCCGAAAGGCTTGGAAAACTATGCTGAAATAGAACATATCAGAGGCGGAGAAGACGCTATTTTAATGAAAGTTTCGAATGACATCGTGGATGCAGCCAAGGAACGCGCCGCCAAAATAGGGGCGACAGAAATTAGTGGCGAAGTCATCCACGGCCCGGTGGCCCGCAGCATCGTGGCACAAGCCAAACAACGCCATGCAGACATGATCGTTATCGGCTCTCGCGGATTGGGCAATATCGAGGCAACATTACGCGGCGGGGTTTCCATGCGGGTCGAAATGCTGGCGAAATGCCCGGTTTTGATTGTGCGTTAAATTGGCCAAGTGCTGCCCAATGTGTCACCGTTCTAGACATGAGCGAACTGGGCCTTAGAAAGCGATATTTAGCCACCCTTATGCGATTTAACATAGGCCGCCGCTTCTTCGCGGGTCTCAAATATATGCGGCGATATTTTACGTGATTTCAGGTCTTGACCCATTTTTTGGCGCAAAAATGCCGAAGTCGTATAACGCGTGGCAGCATGGTAATATGTGCTTTCAAGATCGGATAACATATCGGCAAAACGCGGTGACAGGCGCGGTGCGATGGTAACGCCGTCATAGTTGGATATCACATAGACTTTATGCCCGATTGCGGCAAAGAATGCGTGAAGAGTTCCCCGCATGGCGTCTAAATCCTCTGACGTGTCGATGCTCAGGCCCGATATATTGGCAAACACGGTGTTTTCATCCGTATTATAGCGCAAGCGGTCATCCCAGTTCATCGCCAACATCGCCCGTTTCAGACCCATGCGGACGTTGGTGAAAATCGCCGGGTTCATCGGTTTTGGGTCGTTAATAATGGGGGTGAACGCCATATGGGCAAGAATGTCTTTGCGCAGATCGATGCCGGGGGCAATTTCCACCAGCTCCAAACCTTGATGGGTCAAACGGAACACGCAACGTTCTGTCACATATAGGACATCTTGCCCCAAAGACGCTGCATATTTACCGTTAAATGTAATTTGTTCGACATTTTCGATAAATTTAGGAACTGCGCCTTCCTGATCGATTTGCAGGGTTCCATCC
>CAZMMG010000123.1:0-6709 GCA_964567355.1 uncultured Neptunicoccus sp. | reverse complement strand
ATCTTGGATGCTGACTGATATATTTGGAAGCGATGTTTCGCTTGAAACAACCGCTGGCCTCGAAAGCTGGAACAAGATGCAAATCGGCTTTCTGGCCCATGCGGCGGTGACGCCAACGCATTTGGCCGATGTGCTGGAACGCGAACCAAATTTCGCCCTTGGTCATGCAATCAAAGGCCTGTTTTATATGATGTTGGGCCGCAGGGAACTGGTTCAAATCGCCATTGACGCGGAAAAAGCCGCGCGCACAGCGCTTGAAAATGTCACCACAACCAAGCGAGAACGCGTCTTTATCGAGGCCCTTGGGTTATGGCTGACAGGACATTCTTTTGCTGCACGCAACCGCATTGACGACATCCTGAAAACCCATCCACAAGACAGCTTGGCGATGAAAGTATCCCACGCCATTTCGTTTATTTTAGGCGATAAAGCCAACATGCGCCGCTCGGTTGAGGCGGTTTTGCCAGCTTATGAAGAACACCATGCAGGACGGGGCTATCTGCTGGGATGCCATTCGTTTGCACTAGAAGAAACCGGCGATTACAGTCTGGCCGAAATTGCTGGGCGAACCGGTATGCTGCAAGCCCCCGATGATGCTTGGGGATTGCACGCGATTGCCCATGTTTACGATATGACTGGCAATGCCAAAGCCGGGCTTGAATGGCTAGAGGGCCGCGAACACGCTTGGGCCCATTGCAACAACTTTCGCTATCATGTGTGGTGGCACAAAGCGTTGATGTATCTGGATCAGGGACAGATAGATCAGGTTCTATGGCTTTATGATACCGAAGTGCGCAAAGACCAAACCGATGATTACCGCGATATTTCAAATGGCACGGCCATGCTAAGCCGGCTGGAACTGGAAGGTGTCAATGTTGGCAGCCGCTGGGAAGAATTGGCTGATTTGTCTCAAAAACGCACCGAAGACGGCTGTCTGGTTTTTGCCGATCTGCACTATATGCTGGCCCTTGTGGGCGGCAACCGCACTGACGCGGTCAAATCACTGATGCAGCGCATGCACAAAGACGCAAAACGCTGCAAAACCGATGTTGAAAAAACCATGGCCGACCCCGGGCTTGCCGCCGCTGTAGGGCTAGAGGCATTTGGCGAAGCTGATTATGGCACAGCATTTATAAACCTTGCAAAAGCACGGGGAAAAATTCAAACCGCAGGCGGCAGCCATGCACAGCGGGATATTTTTGAGCGCTTGACGATTGATGCGGGCATTCGCGGCGGTTTCCTGAATGAAGCCGAAACCATCTTGGATGAACGCAAAGCCAAACGCGGCGGTGCAGAAGATAAATACGCCGCCGTTCGTTACGAGATGATTGCGACCGGGCGCGGCGATGACGCGACAACTTTACAGTTGCCTGCTGAATAGATTTTTGACAAACCGCAACAAAGTCTTGATCTAGGGAGTATCTTTAATGAGTTTGATCTCTGCTGACCCTACTGTTGCCAGATTTGCGGCATCGAACAGGATTGCAACATCTGCGACAGTGCGCGACCCTCGGTTGGATTTTTACCGTGGTATTGCGATGTTCATCATCCTGTTTGCCCATACCCCGGGTAACTTTTTCACCAGCTGGATCCCCGCGCGTTGGGGTTTTTCCGATGCCACCGAGATGTTTGTTTTTTGTTCCGGCATGGCCTCGGCTATTGCCTTTGGCCGCACCTTTGATCGCGCCGGCTGGATACTGGGAACTGCGCGTGTCGGCCACCGTGTCTGGCAGGTTTACTGGGCCAATATTGCAATGTTTTTTACCATTGCGGCGATGATGGCCTTTATTGACAGCACGGGATTGTTCCCGAAAAACTATGTCGGCAGCCTGAATTTAGTGCCGTTCTTTCAGCACACTGCACAAAATATGGTCGGCCTGTTCACGCTGACCTATGTGCCGAACTATTTCGACATCCTGCCGATGTATCTTGGCATCCTTGCGATGATGCCGCTGATGATGGCCGCATCGCGCATCCATACAGGGCTGGTCGCTGTTCTGGTTTTTGCGATTTGGTTTTTTGCCCAGCATTTACTGTTGCAAAAACTGGGAAATCCAGAACTGGCCATTAGCCTGCCCGCCGAGCCATGGTCTTCGCGACAGTGGTTTTTCAACCCGTTTGGCTGGCAGCTGGTGTTTTTCACCGGCTTTGCATTCATGCGCGGCTGGATCCCTGCCCCGCCTGTACATATATGGCTGATCGCTTTGGCGGTATTTATCGTGCTAGCCAACATACCGCTTTCCAGTATCGGCATACGTGCCATCAGTCACAAATGGTTTGGTGCTTTCGACCATAACTGGGTCATTGAGTGGCGTGTTGCGCATAAGTGGATGATCAACAAATCAGATTTCGGTATTTTGCGCTATGTGCATTTTCTGGCCTTGGCTTATTTAGGATGGGTCATCGCAGGTGAAGGCGGCAAACGTCTGATTGCAACTGGCCAAACCAGGCTTTCCCTCCTTTGGGCCTATGTGGTCAAAGTCATTATGAAAGTCGGTTCGCAATCACTGGCAGTTTTTGTCTTTTCAATGGTTTTTGCCCGCCTCAGCGGATTGCTGCTGGATTACATAGGCCGTTCTACGTTGAAGACGACATTGGCTAATTTCCTGGGGATTGCCGCACTTATTGCGGTGGCATATTTTGTATCCTGGATTAAAAAGCACCCTTGGCGAACAGCAAAGGTATAGCGTATGTTCAGGCGAAGCTTTCTAACCGCATTGGCGGGATTTGCAGCCCTTGGGCCCGAAACAGCCAAGACGGCCCCTTTGGTGCTAGATACGCAACCGTTTTCAAAAGATGCTTTGATCAATGAAGCCCGTGCATTGGCCCGTCAACCCTATGTCGCCGCCGAAATGGTGCCGCAAGAATGGCGCGATCTGGCCTATGACCAGTTTAAATCCATCTGGTTCAAAAATGATCAGGCCCTGTGGGAAAACACCAAAACCCCGTACCGTGTCGATTTTTTGCATCCGGGTCTTTATTATAAGCGGCCAGTGCAGGTTTACAGTGTTGAAGATGGTTTTGCCAAACACCTGAAATTCGATTTCGATCTATTCGATAAAACCGATAAAGTACCCAACTTACCAATCAAGGATAGTTTGGGTTTCTCAGGATTTCGATTGCGGGCCGAGATAGAAAAGTCCGGGGTTTATCAAGAATTCATGGTGATGCAGGGCGCCAGTTATTTTCGCGCCATTGCCAAGGGTCAGGAATATGGCCTGTCGGCGCGGGGGCTTAGCCTGAATACGGCTGATCCCAAGGGCGAGGAATTTCCCGATTTTTCCAAGTTCTGGATTGAGCGCCCCGCTGAAGGGGATAGCACTATCCTTGTTCATGCCTTGCTTGACGGGCCATCGGTCACTGGGCTTTACAGTTTTATTATCACCCCCGGCATGCCCACTGTGATGGATGTGACCGCGCGAATTTTCACCCGAAAAGAACTGGACAATGTCGGGCTTGGCCCGTTGACCAGCATGTTTTTGTTTGATGAAACCAATCATGCACGGTTCGATGATTTTCGCCCTGCGGTACACGATTCAGATGGGCTAATGATCCAAAATGGTGCCGGAGAAACCCTGTGGCGGGCACTGGCAAACCCCAAAACCCTTCAGGTCAGCAGCTTTGTCGATGACGGGCCAAAAGGGTTTGGGCTGATGCAACGTGCCAAAAAGTTTTCCGATTTTGCCGATTTGGAAACCGCCTATCAAAAACGCCCCAGCCTTTGGGTCGAGCCGGGCGAGAATTGGGGTAAGGGCGCAGTTACTTTGGTTGAAATCCCCTCCAACCGAGAAATATACGACAATATCGTCGCCTATTGGCGGCCGCGCAACCCTATCCCTGCGGCCAGCGAACGGGTTTTTACCTATCGGCTCAGTTGGGGCAATGAACCTGCCCATGCCAAGCCCATAACAAGGGTTACCAACACCCGCATGGGAAAACGCTTTCAGGGCGGTTATATTGCGACAGTTGACTTTGAAAACCACGTTGCCATCCCCGATGATTTGGACAGCATTGCGCTTCATGTCAGCAGCAACACTGGCTCTGTCAGCCCCGGCATATTGCAGCGCAATCCCGAAACAGGCGGGGTGAGACTGGCCTTTAACTTTGATCCCGAAGATAGGGACACGATGGAATTGCGCGCACAGCTTATGCTGGACGGGCACTCGATTTCCGAGGTCTGGCTTTACCGGTGGACTGCATGAAGAACACAACCGATCCTCAAAATCACCCATGGATGCCAGCACACAATTCGGTTGAAATGCCGCAACAGGATTTTAGCATCTCTTACCGTGACACGGCAGCCCCCGATCATCGGATCCCTTCGCAAAACTGGCTTTCAAGAACCCTTACCTTTGGTTCGGCCATCCTGACCACGCTTTTGCTTTTGGCCGCGTTTACCGACTGGCTTTCAACAGGTGGCTTCGGGGCTTTGGAATACTTGTTGATCGTTATGGTCGGGCTGACGTTTTTCTGGATTTCTTTATCGGTCAGCACCGCTCTTATCGGGCTTGTCAGCTTTCGGCTGAAACGTAGAACAGAAACAACCGGAAATCTGTCGCCCACACCCAAACTGGATGTGGCTCTTTGCATCCCGATATACAATGAAAACCCCTCGGATGTTTTCGGCAATGCCGCCGCGATGATCGAAGAACTGCACCAAACCGACACCACCCACAGGTTTTCGTTGTTTATCCTCAGCGATACGCAAGACCCCGCTATTGCAGCACAGGAATTGCGCGCGATGATGGTGCTAAAGGGCGGAATGCCCACAAGCACCCCGATCTATTATCGCCGCCGCACCGACAATACCGACCATAAAAGCGGCAACCTGACACATTGGATTATGGGATGGGGCGGCGGCTATAATGCAATGCTGGTGCTGGATGCGGATAGTTTGATGAGCAGTCAGGCCATCGTCACCCTAACCGACGAGTTGGCCGGTGATCCGTCCGCAGGCCTGATCCAGTCTTGCCCTAAATTGTTCGGGGCCGAAACCCTGTTCGCCCGTATGCAGCAGTTTTCCAACGTCACATACGGTTGGCCTCTGGCAGAAGGTCTGGCACTTTGGTCAAACCGCGAGGGCAATTACTGGGGTCATAATGCGATCATCCGCACTGCCGCATTCGCCTCTTGCGCCGGTTTGCCGCGCATGAAATCGCTATCTGGCAAAGACAAAATGATCCTATCACATGATTTTGTCGAAGCCGGCCTATTGCGCCGCGCCGGTTGGGCGGTAAGATTTTTGCCGCGCATTAAAGGCAGTTATGAAGAAACCCCCGCTACGTTGGTCGATTATGTTTTGCGCGACCGTCGCTGGTGTCAGGGCAATATGCAACATTTGCGCATTCTTCCGGCAGCGGGCTTTCACCCGGTTTCCCGCTTTCACCTGCTGCACGGCGCGATCAGTTATCTTTTGTCGCCCGCGTGGTTCATACTGTTGTCAATCTGGGCACTGCTTAGCAATGGCGAGGGTCACAATGTGATCAGCTATTTCAGCGATGCCAGCCCATTGATGCCGATTTGGCCACATATCAGCACCGTCAACAGCCTGCTGATTTTGCTGTTCATGTATGGCATGTTATTGGCCCCCAAATTTATCGGGGCGGCGGTGATGTGGACATCACCCGACATGCGACGCTCTTACGGCGGCAGCCTGCAATTTGGTGCATCTTTTTTGCAAGAGGTATTCATCTCGTTCGCCTACGCGCCTATTTTGATGATCCAGCAAACTATTGCGGTCTTGCGCAGCCTTATTGGTATCTCGGAAAAATGGGCGCCACAAAAAAGAGGCGGCGGCATATATCCAGCAAAAACCTTGATCAAGTTTCATCTGGTTGAAACCCTGGTCGGATTTTCCCTGTTGTTTGGCATGGGGGCTGGCCTGGTTTCCTTGTGGCTTTTGCCCATCGCCTTCAGCCTGGCCGGCGCGGTTCTACTTTCAGCCGTTAGCGGTTTGAACTTGGCGGACAAAAGCTGGGGCTACAAACAGCTTAGAACCCCCGATGAGGTCAAAGTACCGCGTGTCATATCCGCATCAAACCACTACCGCGCCGAAATGCGCACGGCCCTGAATGCGCCGCCCGTATCCCGGATTGCCGCCGAATAACCAGGCTAGCCTTCGGGCAAGCCTTCATACCAGTCCAGCACCATATTGGCCCAGCCTTTAGGAACCGTATGACCGCCCGGAAACAGCGCAAATTGTAGCGCACTATCGGGCGCGCAACTTTGCCAGATACGGCGCATATAAATGCCCGTGGTAAAGATTTTGTCGGGCTGTTCCTGATAACACCGATTTGTTTTGCGCCATAGCTGAAATGCTGCAAAAACATCACCTTGGATGAACTCGGAATTGAATTTTCGACCCTCCAACGGCACCACGTTATCTTTCCAGCCGTGAGTATGAAACAGCTTCACCGGGGCTTTGCATTTCCTTGGCTGAGGCTTCCAGAAACTGCCACTAACAGGCGCAAAGGCAGCAAACTGTCCCGGGTTGTTGCACGCGATATAAGATACCATCGAGCCGCCGATGGAAAAGCCTGCCAGTAAAATATGGCTGCGATCCAGACCGTATTTTTTCACCGCATCATCGATCACATCGGTCAAAAAGGCCAGTTCATTGCGACCGTTTTTGATTTTCGGGTGAAAATTCCAACTGGTTGTTTGCCCGCCCACGCGTTTCAATCCATTGGGTGCAATCATAGCATATCCC
>CAZMMG010000122.1:0-6719 GCA_964567355.1 uncultured Neptunicoccus sp. | reverse complement strand
ACATTCAAACGGGAGAATAAAATGAAACGCACATTACTATGCACCACCGCCTTGGCGGCAATCAGTGTCGCCGGCACTGCAAGTGCCGTAGAGATATCCGCCGGTGCTTTATCTATGAACGTCAGCGGCTTTTACACCACGACACTTGCGTATTCTTCGGTGACAACCGGTGCAACGCTTGGGGCTGCCGACTTTGACGGTGTCGATATCTTTACCAATGCAGAAATTTGGTTTCAACCATCGTTGACATTGGACAACGGCATCAAAATCGCCGTTGACGTGCAACTTGAAGCCGGTTCAGGCGTAAACGGCGACCAAATCGATGAATCCTACATGACCGTTTCCGGTAATTTCGGCAAAGTCATCATCGGTTCGGAAAATTCTGTTGGCTATAAAATGACAATTGCAGCGCCGGATGTATCACACATCTTTGCACAATCCAGCTCGTTGACAGGCTTTGTGCCATACTCAAGCGCAACAGCAGGGGCCGATTTGTTCCGCAGAACACTTGGCACAACCTACATTGAGAATAATGGCAACAATGATGCACAACGCCTCAGTTATTTTTCTCCTACGTTCAGCGGCTTTCAATTCGGCATTTCCTACGCCCGCGATGCAGGGCAGGGAAACGGTGCGGTAGACAACAACGCGGTTGTTTCTGACATTATAGATATCGCCGCCACTTATCATGGCTCTTTCGGAGAGGTTGATGTTGGAGTTTCGGCGCGTTACGGCACGGCATCGGCACCTTTAGGCGGTCAAGACCCCGAGGTTTGGGGCGGCGGCCTTAACCTTACATGGAACGGTTTCACGCTCGGGGGCTCTTATGCCGAGCAGGACGGCTCGCCAGCCCAAGGCGGTGTGGCCAATGCCCGTGATGGCCGTTCATACGATGTAGGTCTTGGTTATGCCAGTGGCCCTTGGGCCTATTCATTAACCTATTTTGACGGCGAAAACATCGACAATGAGGCGGGTATTCCGTTGGGAAGCAAGGAACAACTGCAAACAATCATGTTGGCAGCCGAATACGCATTGTCCAGTAACTTTAAGGTTGGTGCATTCGTTGCAAATACAGACTTCACCGAAGACGCAGATCCGGGTGGCGTAGGAGCCGGCGATGTCGAGGGAACGGTTGTTGGTGTCAGTGCCAAGTTCACTTTCTGAGCCAGACCAACATATTTCATAGATGGCCGGGCATTCAGTCCGGCCATTTTCGTTTTGGCACCTTTATTCAGCAGCCACGGCATTTGCCGCCTTTTCGACCTTCACCGCTGAAAACTTGAACTCAGGGATTTTTCCAAACGGATCCAATGCCGAATTGGTCAGGATATTTGCCGCCGCTTCCACATAGGCAAACGGCAGGAACACCATATCTTCTGACACGGCACGGTCAGCGCGCGCCATCACCGTGATGGTGCCACGCTTGGTGGTCAGGCGCACCATACCGCCCGGCTCCACCCCAAGGCTGCGCAGTGTTTTGGGGTGCAATGAACAGTTCGCTTCCGGTTCGACCGCGTCCAGCACTGTTGAACGACGGGTCATAGACCCTGTGTGCCAATGTTCCAGCTGACGCCCCGTGGTCAGGATCATCGGATAATCCGTATCCGGTACATCATCGGGTGCGATCAGGCTGGCAGGGGTGAATTTTGCCCGGCCTTCGGGGCGCGGGAAACCATCCCCGAAAACAATCGCCTGACCTGGATCGGTTGGCGACAATGACGGGTAGGTCACAGCTTCACGTTCCAGACGTTCCCATGTGATATTCGCAAGCGATTTCATCCCCATCTTCATCTCGGCAAACACCTCTGACGGATGGGTATAAGCCCAATCCAACCCCAAACGCTGTGCCAGATCGGTGGTAATAGCCCAATCTTCACGCGCCTCGCCGGGTGCAGACACCGCCTTGCGGCCCATCTGCACCTGGCGATTGGTGTTTGTCACAGTGCCGTTTTTCTCGGCAAAGGCCGAAGCAGGCAGAATCACATCCGCGTAATTGGCAGTTTCAGTTACAAAAATATCCTGCACCACCAGATGTTCCAACTTGGCCAAGGCCGCACGCGCATGTTCTACATCGGGGTCGGACATCGCAGGGTTTTCACCCAAAACATACATACCCTGAATGTCGCCCGCATGCACCGCATCCATGATCTCGACCACGGTCAGGCCAGCTTCGGCCCCGAAATCAACCTCGCTATGCCAAATCTCATTGAACGCGGAACGCACCCCGTCATCGGTAACTGATTGATAATCGGGTAAAAACATCGGAATCAACCCCGCATCGGATGCGCCTTGCACATTGTTTTGCCCGCGCAGCGGATGCAGGCCACTGCCGGGGCGGCCCACTTGCCCTGTCATCAGCGCAAGCGAAATCAGGCAGCGGGCGTTGTCTGTGCCGTGGATATGCTGTGACACTCCCATGCCCCAGAAAATCATCGCCGCATTGGCCCCCGCAAACAGGCGGGCGACCGCTTTAATCTCTGCAGCCTCAATACCGCAAACCGCCGACATTTTTTCCGGGCTGAAATCTTTCAGATGCGCTTTCTGGGCTTCCCAGCCTTCGGTATAGGCTTTGATATATTGATCGTCATAAAGCTGTTCTTCAACGATGGTGTGCATGATCGCATTCAGCAAAGACACATCCGTGCCCGGGCGAAACTGCAACATGTGATACGCGTGGCGTTTCAGGGCCTGACCACGCGGATCAATCACAATCAGTTTGCCTCCGCGTTTGACGAATTGCCTGAAATAGGTCGCCGCCACCGGGTGGTTTTCCGTCGGATTACACCCGATCACAATCGCCACATCGGCATTTTCGATCTGGTTGAATGTGGCCGTCACCGCACCCGAACCGACGTTTTCCATCAACGCGGCCACCGATGAGGCATGACACAAGCGCGTGCAGTGATCGACATTGTTATGACCAAAACCCTGACGGATCAGTTTTTGAAACAGGTAAGCTTCTTCATTGGTACATTTGGCTGAACCGAAACCGGCAATGGATTTCCCGCCCTTGGTGTCACGCAACTTTGCAAAGCCGCTTGCTGCCACTTCCATCGCCTCTTCCCATGTGGCTTCGCGAAAATGCGTCAGCGGATTATTCGGGTCAACATTCAGGCCCTTTTCCATACCTTCACGGCGGATCAGCGGCTTGGTCAGGCGGTGTTTGTGATTGATATAATCAAACCCGAACCGCCCTTTTACGCACAGACGGTTTTCATTGGCAGGGCCGTCGATGCCGTCAACCCATGCGATTTTGTCATCCTTGACCTTCAGGCTGATCTGACAACCGACACCGCAAAACGGGCAGACCGATTTTACTTCGCGGTCATAATCCTGACTGTCACCCACTTGGGCAGCATCCAGAACCGCCGCTGGCATCAAAGCCCCTGTCGGGCAGGCCTGCACACACTCACCACAAGCCACACAACTGCTTGCCGCCATCGGGTCGTCCATATCGAACACGATTTTCGCGTCACGGCCACGCCCGGCCATGCCGATCACATCATTGACCTGCACTTCACGACAAGCCCGGACACACAGGTTGCAATGGATGCAGGCATCAAGGTTGATATTCATCGCCACATGGCTGTCATCCAACAGCGGGATGCGGGTCTGCTCCACTTTAGGAAAACGACTGTCGGAAACACCTTGCTCTGCGGCCATATCCCAAAGATGCGACGACTTATCATGCGCATGATCATGTGCAGGCTGATCGGTCACCAGCAATTCCATCACCATTTTACGCGCGGTCTGCGCCCGTGCGCTTTGGCTTTTGACCACCATGCCAGCGGCCGGTTTGCGTGCACAGGACGCCGCCAAGGTGCGCTCACCGTCTATTTCCACCATACAGGCGCGGCAATTCCCGTCCGAACGATAGCCTTTTTCACCCGAATGGCACAGATGCGGAATAGTGGTGCCAAGCCGTTTGGCAACCTCCCAAATGCTTTCACCGGCACCAGCCGTTACTTCTTTGCCATCAAGCGTAAATGTGATCTGGTCAGCCATTGTCGTCATTCCTTTAAAGGTGCTTGGCACAGCTTAAACCACGCCACCGCGCCAATCAAATCCGTAATCGACAATCACCGCTTGAATAACGCCATTCATCGGCTATCTTTGCGGCAAACCTTGAAGGATGCCCCAACATGTCCCTGCATTATTGGCTGCGCGCTGAAACCCACCCCAATGAACACCGCAGCCCGATCACCCCGTGTGAGGCTGCAATCTTGATGCACGCAGGCATAGACATCACTGTCGAGCACAACCCCGATCGTGCCTGCAAAGACGCCGAATTTGCAGCCCTTGGCTGCGAGATGGTGGATGCAGGCACTTGGGTCGACGCCCCCAGAGATACCGTCATTCTAGGCCTGAAAGACATCCCCATCGCCGATTTCCCCTTGCACCACAGACACATCCAGTTTGCCCATGTTTTCAAAGGGCAGACCGCAGCCCCGCAGTATTTAAGCCGTTTCAAACAGGGTGGGGGAACCATCTACGATCTGGAATTTCTGGTGGATAAAACCGGCCGCCGTCACGCTGCATTCGGTTATTGGGCAGGTTTTGCCGGAGCCGCCGCAGGCTTGATGGCATGGCTTGCGCAATGCAAAGGGAAAACATCACCGGCAATTTCAAGCTACACGGATAAAGCCGCTCTCATCATTGAATTAAAGACCGGGATCAAGGCTGCAAACGAACAGCCCGACGCCATTGTCATCGGTGCGTTGGGACGCGTAGGTACCGGAGCAAGTGATTTGTTTGCGGCCTTGAATATACCCGTTACCAAATGGGATATGGCCGAAACCAAATCTGGCGGGCCATTTCCCGAAATCCTCGATCACACCGTATTCCTGAACTGTATATTGGCCAGTCCCAACACCCCGTTGTTCTTTGGCCCCGAAGATATTCCAAAGTCCCGCGCCTTGCGCGTAATCACCGATATTTCCTGTGATCCGACCAGCAGTTACAACCCTATCCCGATCTATCAGGACATCACCAGCTTTGATAAGCCCGCCCTGCGCGTGACCAAAAACCCACCCTTGGATATTGTCGCCATCGACAACCTGCCTTCGATGCTGCCCTTGGAAAGCAGTCAGGACTACGCGGCACAATTGCTGCCCTGTCTTTTGACCTTTGCGGATGACCCCGACGGCACATGGGGCCGCGCCAAGGCGGTGTTTGATAAAAACCTGTCAACGCTTGGCTAAGGTCAACACCGTATGACCCTGCACCTGAAGTTCGTAATATTTTACTTTGATCAAGCCGGATTGCGCGAAACTCTTGCTATACTACTAAACTAATTTTCTGGTTTAGATGTTGTATTTCAAGAGCAACACAGATTGCCGCCCCTCATGCATCATCCTTGCTTGCCCGCCGTTTAATCCGGCGGATCATCAACCAGACCAGCAACATCATCGGCAAGATCAAAGCCGCCGTCAGCTGGTGTTTTTCAACCCCCAGCACCTTAACCAATGGCACCAACAGATATGTCGCCAGATTGACCGCATAGTAGCTGATCGCCACCACCGAAAGCCCCTCAACGGTTTCCTGCAAGCGCATCTGCAACGACGCGCGTCGATCCATTTGTTGCAACAGGGCGCGGTTTTGCTCATTAGTGCGCACCGTCACCCGCGTTGCCAGCAAATCAGAGGCGCGCGCCGCCCGTGCAGAAATATCACGCAACCGTTTTTGTGCCGAAACACATGTACGCATCGCAGGATCAAAGCGACGCATCATAAATTCGGAAAATGTTTGCCGGCCCAGCATGCGTTCTTCGCGCAGCACGGAAATCCGCTGGTTTAATATCGCATTATAGGCTTCCGCCCCGCTGAATCGATAGGCGCTTTGCGATTGCAGATATTCGATCTTCGCCGCCACTGACAACAACGCGTCCAGCCGTTCCTGCGTGGTACCCTCACCTTCAGCAATCGCTTGAACCGCAAGGCTGAGATCGGTGTTTAAATCACCAACGCGGGCAAAAATATCGTGTGCCACGGGCAGGGTCAGCATTGCCATGGATTTATAGGTTTCGATTTCGAACAAACGTTGCACTATACGGCCCAAGCGGTTTTCACCAACCTGCCCGATCGCAAGAATGGCCAACCGCGTATGCCCCCGTTCATCAAGGGTAAAATCGCTGGCAACCACGGCTTCGCGCCCCAGCACATAATTCACCGCCATACCGTCATTCTTGAAATATTTGAAAAAATTATGCGTCACATAATTTTCCGCAGCTTTCAAGGTAAACGGCCCGACCACTTCCAAGACACACGAGGCCAAAATCTCGCCTTTGGTCTTTTCCATCCAGTCTGCCGGAAACAGATCATGCGGGCCATCAGCAAATAAAATATCCGTCTGCCGCTCAACAAAGAATGTATAGGTGGCAAATTCCGTATGCCGTTCCCATTTCAGCCTATACTCGCCCAAATCGGTAAAATAATGGCTTCCCGTAGGCTTTTGATCGCCATGCCCCAATGCCTTTAGCAACCGCTTTAGAACCGCGCGATCCTTGGCCACAGTCCCCGCCGAGCTGATTGCCAGATAAGCCCCCGAAGTCGGAGCGGTGATTTGCGGAAAGGGCCGCGCGTGCAATTCGTCCGACAGGACGGTGCGCAAGGGGTGACTTTGCAACATATTTTCAACCTTTTTCAACAGTCAGAACATTTCAGACCAGCTTGCCAATACTCAACCGTTTGGGAATGCTACACGGTGACGCTGCTCCCGTT
>CAZMMG010000121.1:0-6750 GCA_964567355.1 uncultured Neptunicoccus sp. | reverse complement strand
ATATTGAATGGAATAGAGAGTGAAGCAATTGAAATTTTCGGTGCCGAATTTCGAGTGTTGCGTGATAAACGCGGTAAATATAATATTTTCCCCCCAGGAGCCGACGATACCGAATTTGTGAGCCCCGAAATTATATTCGATGCGGTGAACAAAGCCGCCAGAAAATCACCCATAAGCAGTCTAAAGCTTATTGATATGATCGACAGTAAATTGACCTATATCGATCAGGTCAATTCACGGGTCTGGCACACATCAAAAACTTTTATCCGTTCAGAACGCGAAGGCGATGTCATCACGGCTTTTGCCGATGTGGTCATGACAACAAAAGATCATGCGGATACCTCGGTTGGTTTGCGGTTTTATTACGGGCTTGATGAAGATTTTTTCGGGTTTGGCTTCAAATTTGATTTGGCCCCCACCATCGATCTGGCGGATCAGGTGCCCGCCTTGGATTGGTTGCGCAGTTTTGATGCTTTGATGACGGGGTCGCTGAATGCCGAAGTTAATATCAACGGGACTTTGAACAATCTGTCGGGCATGTTGCAAACCGACAAAGGCCAGTTGCACAACAGCCCGGAAGCCCTACCGGTGAAATTCAACAATATCAAAACCTATTTTGAATATAGCAAAAAGACCGACAGTCTTAAATTCACCCAGATCACGGCGAAAAGTGCCATTGGCAATATTGCGGGAGATGGCAGTATTTCACTATCTCGTAATTCGAAAGGGTCTGTTGAAGCGTTGACAGGATCACTTTCCTTATCGGATCTAAAAGTGAACCCCGCCGGGGTGTTTTCCCAACCGCTTGTTTTTGATGCAGCCAATGTTGATATTGAAATGACACTGTCCCCCTTTTCGGTGAAGTTGAAACAAGGCAATTTGAAGTCTGGCAATCAAACCATAAATATGGTCGGGTCTTCGGTTGCCGGTGATATGTACTGGGACAGCGACTACTACTTACGTTTCAACCAACTGACCCGCGATGAATTACTGATGTTGTGGCCGCTTGAGGCCAAAATTAAGACCCGCACTTGGATCAAGGAAAATATTCTGGCGGGTGTGGCCAAAAACGGTATAGGTCAATTCCATGCACATAATGGTAAACTTAACGCCGATCTGACGTTTGATATAAAACATGGTAAAGTTCGCTATCTAAAAACCCTACCTGTCTTACAAGAGGCAACGGGGCGCGGACATCTAACTGAAAAAACATTTACGGTTGATGTGTCCAGCGGTTATGTCATAGCCCCAAAAGGGGGACGTGTAGAAGTGTCCCCGTCGACGCTTTTCATTCCGGATATTACAATAAAATCCGCAGTCGGAAACATTTCACTTAAGCTGAAGGGTAGCTTGGAAGCCGCTTTGAACCTGTTGGATCAACCACCGTTTGAATACCTGAAAAAGGCCGATTTAAAGCCGAATTTAGGAACAGGTCAGGTGGTTGCAACAGGGCAATTGCGGGTTCCGTTAAAAAAGGGAACCAACCCCAAAGATGTCAAGTTCACCGCCAAAGCCACAATCACGGATTTGGTGTCTAGCAAGCTGGTCAAAAAACGCAAAGTGACCGCGGATGAAGTCATTGTTATGGCCAGTGATAAACAGGTCGAAATAAACGGGTTGGTGAAGTTGGACGGCTTGCCTGCGCAAACCCGATGGGTTCTGCCAATTGGTAAAAAATACAAAAAAAGATCCGAACTGATTTCAGACGTGACATTGAATGAAGCTAATTTACGTCAGTTCGGGGCGATTTTCGATAAAGGCATGATTACCGGTTCGGCGCCTGCACGCATGCATGTTATTTTGCAGCCAAAACAGATACCCACTTACACCCTGACCTCTGATATGGTGGGAATGGGGTTGAATATCAGCAGTTTAAACTGGTCAAAACCCGAAAAATCGAAAGGCAAACTTACGGTGAAAGGTAAGCTTGGAAATAATTTTACCATTGATCAGTTGACCCTTAGCACCGCGGGTCTGTCCGCTGAAGGTACCGTATTGTTTAACGATGACAGCAGCTTTAACCGGGCGGATTTTGAAAGCCTCGAAGTCGGGAATTGGCTGGATGCAAATGTCTCAATTGTTGGCAAGGGGAGCAATTCAAAAATTTATGTAAATAGCGGTGTCGCCGATTTGCGCAATGTCAGTTTTTCCAAAGGGGCCAAGACCGGTGCGCCGATGGATGTCACTTTGGATCGCCTGATTATGGCGGATGCCATCTCACTGACGGGGTTTCAGGCCAAATTGATCAACCTACAAGGCATGCGCGGCACATATAATGCCCAGATCAATGGCGGGGCCCCTATTTCGGGTACAATTTTTCCACAAAAAAACGGCACGGCGGCAGAGGTTAATGCCTCCGATGCAGGTGCTGTTTTGCGTTCGGCCAATTTATATACCAAAGGTTATGGCGGCAAACTGCATCTGGTCATAGTGCCTTTGAAAAAACAGGGCTATTATCATGGGACGTTCAAGATCAAGGACGTAAAGGTAAAACAAGATAATGCTCTGGCTGGCATATTAAACGGGATCAGTGTGATCGGACTTGTGCAGCAACTGGCCGGGGAAGGGATTGTATTTCAGACTGTCGACGGGCAATTCACACTTAAGCCGCAGGGCGTGGAAATACGCAAGACCAGTGCTGTGGGGGTGTCGGTCGGGATGACCTTGGATGGCAATTATAACTCAGGTAGCAGGCAAGTGAAATTTGAAGGCGTGCTTACCCCGCTTTATGCCGTCAACGGCACATTGCGGCAGATGTTCGGGAAACTTTTCGGACGGCGCAAAGGCGAGGGCCTGTTCGGTTTCGTGTATAAAGTTTCCGGCGCCTCAAGTGACCCTAAAATCAGTGTGAACCCGTTTTCGATTCTGACCCCGGGGGTTTTTCGCGAAATTTTCCGTACCAAAATGCCCGATGTAGGCAAGGCTGATGTGTTTGCGGCGGATGCCCCGACCATATCTAACTCCGAATTGCCGCAGACCAAAGTTGCGCCGCAAACCAATGATGCGCCGCTGACCCTAGATGTTGACCGCTAAGGTATACTCATGAAACTATCCGATTTTGACTTTACCCTGCCGGAAGCGCTGATTGCGCTGCGCCCCAAAAAACCGCGGCCAAGCTCGCGTATGCTTGTGGCAAAAAATAGCGGCCTGCAAAACTGCCATTTTAGCGATCTTTGTGATTACCTAAACCCCGGAGACCGGCTGGTTTTGAACAATACCAAGGTTATTCCGGCGCGGATTTCAGGCCATAGGCGGCGGATTTCGGATCAGGGCGAAACCTTTGCAACAGTCGAGGTCACGTTGATTTCTTGCGATACACAAGGCAACTGGCTAAGCCTTGTCAAACCCGCACGGCGTTTGCATGTCGGGGAAGATATTCATTTTGACGAGGGTCTAATGGCGCGGGTTCTGTCAAAATCCAGTGACGGCGTCGGCTTATGTTTCAACAAAACAGGCGATGCGTTTGATGCCGTAATAGCCAAGATAGGTACCATGCCCTTACCGCCTTATATTGCAGGAAAACGCCCGGCCGATGCGCAAGACAATGAAGATTACCAAACAGTTTTTGCCAAAACTCTGGGCGCGGTTGCCGCCCCGACCGCGTCATTGCATTTTGATCAAGCATTATTGGAAAAACTGCGCCAACACGGTGTCGATTTTTCGGAAGTGACACTGCATGTCGGGGCCGGGACTTTTTTACCTGTCAAAACCGACGATATATCCAAACATAAAATGCATTCAGAATGGGGGCAGGTGTCTGAGCAGGCCGCACAAGAGATTTTACAGACAAAACAAAATGGCGGTCGCGTCATCCCCGTGGGCACAACTGCCTTGCGTCTGATCGAAACCGCCGCCCTTGAGAGCGGTAAGATTCAGCCGTGGATGGGCGACACCGATATTTTTATCAAGCCTGGATTTCAGTTTCATGTCACAGACGCATTGATTACAAATTTTCATTTGCCGAAATCCACCCTGTTAATGTTGGTCTCTGCCTTGATAGGGCTGGACAGATGCCGCGAAATTTACCATCACGCAATCGACGAAAACTATCGATTCTTTTCCTACGGGGACGGATCGCTGCTTTTTCCCTAACCGACGGTAAATTGAAAACGACCCTTGATATGTCGTATCAAAAACATATTAATTTTAGAATTATGCTAGCATAGCGCTACACGCTGAATGGAGCCTGATGATGGGTGCAGTTTTAAAAAATTCATGGGCCTTGTTTCTGGGCGTTATGCTGTTGATGCTCGGTAACGGGTTGCAAGGCACCTTGTTGGGTATTCGCGGTGCGATCGAGGGTTTTAGCCCCAACACTATGGCTTGGGTTATGTCGGGTTATTTTATCGGCTTTCTCGGCGGCAGCCGTATGGCCCCAGAACTGATCCGCCGGGTTGGACATGTCCGGGTTTTTGCCGCCCTTGCGTCATTAGTCTCGGCTTGTCTTTTGCTTTATGCGGTTGTGCCCAATGTCATCGCCTGGATGGGGTTGCGCATTGTTATCGGTTTTTGTTTTTCCGGGGTTTATGTGGTGGCGGAAAGCTGGCTGAACGATAGTGCCACCAATGAAACCCGCGGCCAAACACTGTCTTTGTACCTGATCGTTCAAATGATCGGGATTGTTGCCGCACAAGTAATCTTGAATTTTGCCGATGCTGGCGGCTATACGCTTTTTATCATCTCGTCGGTATTGGTATCTGTGTCATTTGCCCCGATTTTGCTGTCGATCAGTCCCGCGCCGATGTTTCAAACCACCAAACCGATGTCGTTCAAGCGGCTTTATGATGCATCGCCTTTGGCGGTGGTGGGTATATTTTTGTTGGGGTCGATTTTTTCGGCCCTGTTCGGCATGGCGGCCGTTTACGGCACCCAACGCGGGCTAGGGGTCGGCACGATTACTTTGATCGTAGCCATGATTTATGTCGGTGGCATGCTCATGCAATACCCCATCGGCTGGGCCTCTGATCATATGGGGCGCCGATTGTTGATCATTTATCTGACTTTGTTCGGGGCCATCACCATGATTTTTGCCCCCTTGATGACGGGTAATCTGTATACGTTAATGGCCTTGATGTTTATTGTCGGTGGCATCTCTAACCCGCTCTATTCACTCTATATTGCCTATATGAATGATTATCTGGAACACGATGATATGGCGGCTGCATCGGGTGGTTTGATTTTTATTAACGGCATGGGGGCCATAGGCGGGCCTTTTCTGGTGGGCTGGATGATGACCGAGTTCGGGGCTGACAGTTTCTTTATATATTTGGCGGTTTTGCTGGGGTTAAGTGCACTTTGGGCCCTTTATCGCTCTACGGTGCGTCAAGCCCCAAGTGTTGAAGACACGGCTGCTTATGCACATATTTCACCGAGTTCTTCTATTGTTGCTGCGGAAGTTGCCGCCGAGCTTGCCATTGATATGGCGGAAGAGGGCGGGGAAGAACTTGCTTGATCCTAGGTTTGATCTGCGCTTTGTTAGGCAGAATTTGATAAAGGGGACTGTACTATATGACACGCCAGACCGAAATTATAGATTTTTGGGTACATGAGACCGGCCCCGAAGGCTGGTATAACGGGCCGCCTGAGTTGGACACAACCATCCGCGACAGGTTCATGGTTGATTGGCAAAAGGCCCTTGAAGGCGGCTTTACCGATTGGATTGAAACCGCGACAGGCAGTTTGGCCTACCTGATTCTGACCGACCAGTTTCCGCGCAACATGTTTCGCGATGATCCACGCGCCTATGCGACCGATGCTTTGGCACTTAAGGCGGCAAAAGGTGCCATTGAGCGGGATTTTGATTTGCAAGTGGGCAGGGCGGCACAAGAGTTTTTCTATCTGCCGTTGGAACATTCCGAGGATTTGGACGATCAAATTCTGTTGGAAACCTATATGGCCACGCGGATGACAGATAATGCGGGATCATTATTACACGCGCGGGTGCATCAGGAAATCATCCGCCAATATGGGCGGTTTCCCTACCGAAACAAACCTTTAGGCCGTGTCTCTAGCGATGCGGAAATAATCTTTTTAACCCAAGGTGGCTATCAGGGAATTTTACAAAAGATCGAAAACCCCTGATCGCTCTTGAAGTCTTGTGTTTTTTTTGAAAATCTATCATAAACACTGTGAAAATGGTTTAACGTTAAACTAAATAATTCAAGGGGCATTCTTATGGCTGTAAAATCCTATGATATGATCGTAATCGGGGCCGGACCGGGGGGCTATGTGGCCGCCATTCGCGGTGCGCAACTGGGGCTTTCCGTGGCTGTGGTTGAACGCGAACATATGGGCGGGATTTGTTTGAACTGGGGCTGCATTCCCACCAAGGCCCTGTTGCGGTCTTCTGAAGTGTTTCACCTGATGGGGCGCGCCTCGGAATTTGGCCTGTCGGCGGATAACATTGCTTATGATCTGGACGCGGTGGTGAAACGCTCGCGCGGGGTAGCGGGGCAGTTAAGCGCAGGCATCGGGCATTTGCTGAAGAAAAACAAAGTCACCGCGATCATGGGCGAAGCAACGCTTTCGGGCAAAGGCAAGGTTTTGGTTAAAACCGCCAAAGGCACGGAAGAATTACTTGGCAAAAATATCGTGCTGGCAACCGGTGCGCGTGCCCGCGAACTGCCGGGACTGGAAGCGGATGGAAAACTGGTCTGGACTTATAAAACCGCCCTGACCCCCCCGCAAATGCCAACCACACCTTTTGCCCGCGGTCTGGGGGCGATCGGTGTTGGCATCGCGCGTTTGTAT
>CAZMMG010000120.1:0-6796 GCA_964567355.1 uncultured Neptunicoccus sp. | reverse complement strand
CCATATAACTAACTTCCGTAACGTAGATAATATCCAACTGATAGATATGATAGATAAAGATAATTGATTTAGGGTCAACAAAATTATCTGACCGATAAGGTCTCAAATCAGCCATTTGGCGATTTTAATCAGTTTATAGATTCTGACCCTAGTAAAGGTGTATCTTGCACTTTAGCCGATCACCTGTCTGGATGAAGATAAAAACACAGGCTCTACCACAGATGCCCTTGACGCCCTATGTTATCGGGCCTAAAGAGGCGGCTCGAAATTCATGTTCCAAAGGGCACTTTGCGCTTTGAACGAAAAGTAAGGATGCTAGGCATGTCTCGTGTTTGCGAATTAACAGGTAAAGGCCCGATGAGCGGCAATAATGTCAGTCACGCGAAAAACCGCACCAAACGCCGGTTTTTGCCAAATCTGAACGATGTAACGCTTATCAGTGATACATTGGGACGCTCATTCAAGTTTCGCATCTCGGCTGCGGCTTTGCGCACTATTGACCACCGTGGCGGGTTTGACGCGTTTCTGGCCAAAGCCAAAGATAGCGAGCTGTCCGCGAATGCGTTGAAAGTAAAACGCGACATTGCAAAAGTGCAAGCAGCTTAAACGCAAACCGTTTTTTAGAATATGCGGCCTTGGGGTGACCCGGGGCCGTTTTTTTATGGGCTGCTTCTTTTTGTCCATTGGCCTTTGGGGTAGAACCGCATAGGTTGTGTGCTGTGAAACCTATTTAAGCGAATATAAAATGACACATGAAACGAAAATAAACGGTATAAAACACATATTGGCCAGCTCTGTGCTGGTTTTTGCCTTGGTTTTTTCAGGCATTGTTTTGAAAGACAGGTTTTTTTCCAAACCCGAAATGACCGGTCAAATGTCCGGCAACGGGGTGTATCGTAAATTGCAGGACACGGGCCAAGGTATTGTTGTCGCAAGCAGCTATGCGCGCTCGAACGGGGCGTCTGCACAAGCTGGTGCTGTCTTTATGCTTATCAAAAATTACACCGATGAAGATGACCGTTTGGTCAGCGCAACGACTGAAGTTTCCAACAAAGCCATGTTGCACACCCATAAGATGGATGCGAAGGGCCTGATGTCGATGATCCCGGTCAAGGACGGTCTAAAGATACCGTCCCATACGATAGCGGCCCTGAAACGTGGCGGTTATCATGTGATGCTGATGGGGTTGAAGCGGGCATTGAAGCAGGGCGATACCTTTAAACTGTCATTAAATTTTGAAAAAACCGGCACTGTAACCGTAACGGTTCCTGTCGATTTGAAACGCTAGGGTACAGCGGTGCCCAAACGCATCATGTTTGTCTGCCTTGGCAATATTTGCCGCTCGCCTACGGCCGAAGGCGTGTTTAGGGGGCTGACAGACAAGGCGGGTTTGGATGTGGTAATAGACAGTTCGGGCACGAGTGGCTGGCACAATGGTGATTTGCCCGATGCTCGCGCCATGGCCGAGGCGGCGGCGCGGGGCTATGATCTGTCTGGGCTGCGTTCATCACAGTTAAAACCACAGGATTTTCATAATTTTGATTTGATATTGTGCATGGACAACAGCAATATTGCCAATACCGAACGGATGCGGCCCAAGGGCGCGAAAGCGGTGGTGAAACTGTTTTTGGATTATGCGCCCGGCCAGCCCTTACGCGAAGTGCCCGATCCCTATTACGCACAAAATTTCTCGGCAGTTTTTGATCTGATCGAACAGGCTGGCGACGGGTTGATCGCGGAATTACGCCAAGATCAGCCGCATTGATCTGCCGCCAACCGCCCCCAAGCCTTATAGCGCAGCCAGAAGCGTTCCTTGGACGGTTTGTCCGACTGGCGGGTGTCTTGTGCCAGTTGTGGGTTGGCAAAGAATTTTGCCGCCTGTTTTTGATCATTGTGCGATAAATTGGTGTCGGCGACCTGTTGAATACACGAACAGGTCGCGCGCGATGCATTGCGCGCGGATGTGTTGCAGGCGCGCTCGATGCTGCCTGCATATAGCGGGCTTGCCATAAACAGAGCAGCCCCGGAGATTAGAATCGTTTTCATGTCTGCCTCTCGTTCGCGGATTTTTCCGTCATTGCGGGGATTTTGCCATAGATCCCCCCGATCTGACAAGTTCCTTGTTCAACCAGTGCCATATTCCAGCCAGCGACGGTCATTCTGGCCCAGCAATTGATCCATACGCGTCCCGTATTGCGCCATATCCGCATGGTTGAGATATTTCAGCCATTTACCCGAGCTGGCGGATTTGAAAAACTGGGCCTCATCCTTGAAAATTCCCATGCCTGCGGCGGGGGCAAATTGTGCGGGTTTTTTGCGCATCGCGTCAAAACTGACTGCCGATGTCAAGGCTGCCATGGTTTCAGCGTCAAATTTGTAGCCCAGAATATCGGCAAACCGTGCCATTGTTTTAGGCAGGTCTGCACGCATATCGGCGTAGTGAAACAGGTGGATATTGGGCAGGTTTTTCCAGATTTCAAAGGATTTATAATGTGTTGTTAATGTATCCAAGCTTAGATGATCGCAATCTTCCTTTGGTGGGTGTTCATTGATGAAGCTTAGCGCGTCATTGCGCGGCCCGCCTGGAAACAGATGATCCAGTTCGTCAATGGCCATGTTGGCCACATGGTCGCGCATGGAAAAATGCACGTCCAGCGGATGGCGGTAAACCGCGATATAGGTGGCACGCGGGTCATAGGTGATGCCGTCCAGCGGGGTGTGGGTTTTGATACAGCGGCGGTGGGTCTGTGCGTTCAATGTTGTAATCAGGTCGTCCAAAGGCCGTGTCGTGCTGTCCAGCCAGGGCGAGGTTTTATGCACGCTGGTTTCCAGATCGGGTGTGCCTGCGATCATCATGCAAGTGATTGTCTGGCACCATGTGGTGCCGCATTTGGGCGGGGTGCAGATAAAGACGTCATCGCCGCGAATATCCAATGCATCCCACCGGCTGCTGTCGGTGATCGGGCCAAGGTAATGGGTGGTGCGTTGGGGGAGGTTTGTCATGGGGCGAGTGTGGCGGGGAATTGGGATAGTGACAAGGGAAAAGCCACGACATTAGGGCCGCGCATGACATTGGGGAGGCGTAAAGCGCCTTCCCGATGGGAAGGTCAGGCGCGGCCCGCGTCTATCGACGAGGGCCATTATGGGGGATAGGATGTGAATAACTCCTAAACGAAACGCGTGCCAGATCGTTCTATTTATTACACCCCATTGACCAACCGCCCAATCCATATCATATCCCCCTGCATGACCGATATATCCAAAATCCGCAACTTTTCCATCGTGGCCCACATCGACCACGGTAAATCCACGCTGGCAGACCGGCTGATCCAGTCTACCGGTACGGTGGCCGAGCGTGATATGGAAGCGCAGATGCTTGATACCATGGATATTGAGCGCGAGCGCGGCATTACCATCAAGGCCAACTCGGTTCGGATTGAATATCGGGCGCATGACGGGCAGGATTATATCCTGAACCTGATCGACACTCCCGGCCACGTTGATTTCGCCTATGAGGTCAGCCGCAGTATGCGTGCTGTCGAAGGCTCGCTTTTGGTGGTGGACGCATCGCAAGGTGTGGAAGCACAAACGCTGGCCAATGTCTATCACGCGATTGAAGCGGATCATGAGATTGTGCCGGTGTTGAACAAAATTGATCTGCCAGCGGCCGAACCCGAACAGGTGGCCGAGCAAATTGAGGATGTGATCGGGATCGATGCAACGGATGCGGTGATGATCTCGGCCAAGACCGGTCTTGGCATCGAAGATGTACTGGAAGCCATAGTTACCCGGTTGCCGGCCCCTGTGGGCGACGCGGACGCACCCCTCAAAGCCATGCTGGTCGACAGTTGGTATGATGCCTATTTGGGTGTGGTTGTGTTGGTGCGGATCATCGACGGTGTCCTGAAAAAAGGCGACAAGATCCATATGATGAATACGGGCGCCACATACCCGGTTGACCGCGTTGGGGTGTTCCGCCCGCAAATGGAAGAGATAGACAGGCTTGGCCCTGGCGAATTGGGGTACCTCACCGCCAGTATCAAACAGGTGCGCGACACTGCGGTCGGCGATACCATTACCCACGATAAACCGCGCTGCGCCAAGGCTCTGCCGGGCTTTGCCCCCAGTCAGCCGGTGGTGTTTTGTGGCCTGTTTCCGGTAGACAATGCCGAATTTGAAGACCTGCGCGAAGCGATTAGCAAATTATCCCTTAATGATGCCAGTTTCAGCCATGAGATGGAAACCTCTGCCGCCCTTGGCTTTGGCTTTCGTTGCGGCTTTCTGGGCCTGTTGCATCTGGAAGTGATCCGCGACCGGCTAGAGCGCGAATATAACATTGATCTGATTACCACAGCACCATCGGTGATTTATCGCATCCAGATGCGCGATGGCACCATGATCGAGTTACACAATCCCGCCGATATGCCCGACCTGACCCATGTGGAGCATATCGAAGAACCGCGTATCAAGGCGACTATTCTGGTGCCAGACGACTATCTGGGTGATGTGCTGAAACTGTGTCAGGACAGGCGCGGTATCCAGGCCGATCTGACCTATGCGGGCGCACGCGCCATGGTGGTGTATGATCTGCCGCTCAATGAGGTGGTGTTTGATTTTTATGACCGCTTGAAATCGGTAACCAAAGGCTATGCGTCGTTTGATTACCAGATGGACGGTTACCGCGAGGATTTTCTGGTTAAGATGCAGATTTTGGTCAATGACGAGCCGGTCGATGCGCTTTCCACCATGGTACACCGCGACCGCGCCGAAGCGCGGGGCCGTGCTATGGTGGAAAAACTGAAAGACCTGATCCCGCGCCACATGTTCAAAATCCCCATTCAGGCCGCCATCGGCGGGCGTATCATCGCGCGCGAAACCTTGGCCGCGATGCGCAAGGATGTGACCGCGAAATGCTACGGCGGCGATGTTAGCCGCAAAAGAAAGCTGCTGGACAAGCAGAAAAAAGGCAAGAAAAAAATGCGCCAGTTTGGCAAGGTGGAAATTCCACAACAGGCGTTTATTTCAGCCCTGAAGATGGATGACTGATCCTGAATTCTACTTTAGGGTTTTGAAGTTTAATTTTGGGAGAGGCACATATTGGTCACGGCTTGCACTGAGATCATCCATTTTTTGCGCAATGCGGCCTAAAAGTTTTGGGGTAACACCTTCAAAAGATGCGGTTTGAAGAGCGGGAGCCTCTTGTTTGTTTGCATATTTATGCAGCAGCTTTTCTACAAGGCCGGCTTTGGGGGCATGTAAAAAATAAGGGGATTGCCCTTGGGCAGGGATACAGGCTGAAAAAGACATATGATACTCGCTATGGTTACTGAACATTTACTTGACCGTAATATGGCGACAGATGCATCATTTTTTAGGTGTCTTTGTGACAATTTCGTGATTTATGCTGATGTCTCTTGGCGGCAACCCTATGGATTGCCTTTTCCCACCATCGCGCCTAAACCGCTTTCAACCAAAAGAAAGATGAAGACCAATGCCCCTAAGCACTTTGCAAACCCGCTCTGACAATATTTGTGAACTTTGTGCCGCCACAAACGATTTGGCCGCTTTTGCTGTCGGCCCGACACCCGATGGTACAGCAATGACGGGTGCACTTCTTTGCCCCACCTGTGCGGCCCAAATAGACGGCGAAATCGACGTAAACCATTGGCGTTGCCTAAGTGCTTCGATGTGGTCGGAACACGCGCCCGTACAGGTTTTGGCATGGCGTATGCTGGACCGGTTGAAAGACGAGGCTTGGGCACGGGATTTGACCGATATGCTTTATCTTGACGATGAAACTCTGGCATGGGCCAAAGCGGGCATGGTAAAAGAAAGCCTGCACAAAGACAGCAACGGTGCGCCGTTGGCCGCTGGTGATACGGTGGTGCTGATCAAGGATCTACCGGTCAAGGGCGGCGGCTTTACCGCCAAACGCGGCACGGCGGTGCGCGGTATTTCATTGGTCGAGGAAAATCCTGCCCATATCGAAGGCCGCGTTGAAGGCCAACGCATCGTTATTCTAACCGAGTTCGTAAAAAAGCGTTAGGGCCTGAGCATAGACAACTTTCCCCTTTTATTGTATCATTTTTGCTAGGGCAGAAATGTTTGCTTTGTGAAGGCAATAGTATGGGGGATTGTTATGCGAATATTGATCTTTTTTGTGCTGGTGAGTTTTTTCATTTTTTCTTTGGGTGTGGTCTCGGGGCCAAATAGGCAAATGGCGCAAGCTGCGGGAGATGCAAAATTCGCCTCCGGTTTGGTTGCAGTGAGCAAAGCTGTTGCGCGCGTGAAGGGTGGAAGAGGGATCGCGAAAGCTATTGAATCATTCATGAAAGTTAAAAAGATTGCTAAAAATGCCAGCAAAGTTAACTCAAGCTGTAGCTCCGCACGTGGTTTTATCCATGATATGATTATTTTCGTGAAAGATCAGGACGCTGCTGGATTTTTAAAGAAAGTGGAGAAACGATTTGGTGTTGAATTTGGTATTAGTAGCTCGGTAATTTGGAAGAAATTTGATTCTCTTGCAAAGAAACTATCTAAAGATAGGGGTAGTTCGATAGGATACCTTAAGAAAGTAAGACAAATAATCGGTAAAATGTGTTTGGATGCCACGCCTGTTGTGGAGGATGGGGGCGCGGATGATATGCAGGGGGACTGAATGAGGGGGGTCGTAATTCAGACTTGATCTGACAGGTTCCTTTTTTAAGGCGACATTTGTCAGGCCAAATTCAGTGAGACAGTCATCGTCAAATAAAATAGGACATCAGAGCGGTTTGAGCATTGGAAAGCTCTGGTT